>NZ_JBOGDD010000296.1:0-8253 GCF_050701675.1 Mycobacterium sp.
TGAAATACGAGACGCCGTTCGACGTGTTCACCAACACGGCCCCGGACTGGCCGGCCCGCGAAAGTTCGGTTCCCGGCGCGCGATTCCACTACAGCAATTGGGATTTCAACGTCCTCGGCGAGATCTACCAACGCGTGAGCGGTATCGCGCTATTCGTCGCGGTCGACCGTCTGCTCGCGCAGCCGCTGGGTTTTCGCGACTGGGATCCGCTGGTGCACGGTCGCCTCCGCTACGGCAGCGACCCGTTGGGCGCGACCACGAGGTACCCCAATTACGCCATGGCGCTGTCGCCACGAGACCTCGCCGCATTCGGGCAGCTGTATCTCGATGGCGGCGAATGGCAAGGCCAGCAGATCGTTCCGCTCGAGTGGGCTCGGCGAAGCACCCAACCGCTGATGCCCACCGGCCTGCCAGACCCATTCGGACATTACGGGTATCTGTGGTGGGTCCGCGGTGAGAACGACAGCTCGTCGCTCCCGGCAGGGAGCTTCTCTGCGCTGGGACTCGGCGGGCAAGCACTTTCCGTCATTCCATCTCACGGCCTGGTCATCGTCGCCATGTCCGACAACGGAAGGGGCGGCATCTCTCGGATGGCCATCCCCGACGCGGTCGTGAAAGCAGCATTGGAACTGGACGTGGTCGTGAGCCTCGAATCATGACCGGACCACGGGACCTGACCAGGGAGTTGGGGTCAACGATCGGCAGGCTGTTGCGCCGGCTGCGCGCCGACCCGGGACGCAGCCCCCTTGCAGGCCATCAGTTGGACGCCCCGGCCACCATCGTGGTCACCAGTTCGACCTTCCCCGACGGTGGCCCCATCGCCCGTCGCCATGCTGGCGAGGGCGTCGGCGACGACGTGTCCCCCGAACTGCGCTGGAGCGGGATCCCCGCCGGGGCCGCCGCGCTGGTCCTGCTCCTGGACGACGTCGACGTGCCCCTGCTCAGACCGCTGTTCCACAGCGTTGCCCTACTGGCGCCGAACGCCGGCGGGCTCGCTGAGGGCGAATTCGTCGCGGGCACACCGGGAGTCCGGATCGTGCCGACGATGCTGAGCAAGAACGGCTACGCGGGCCCCCGTCCGATACCCGGCCACGGTCCCCATCGCTACCGATTCCACGTGCTAGCCCTGGACCGGCCGGTGCCGGCCGACGCGACGTCGGTGAAGAAGGTGCTCGCCGCCGCGTCGGGACACGTCTTGGCCCGCGGCACCCTGACCGGAACCTACGAGCGTTAGGCCTCCGGGACTTCGCGGTCGATCTCGTCGAGCCACACCCGCGCCGACATGTCCGACGGCGCGCGCCAATCCCCCCGCGGCGACAGCGCACCGCCCGAGGACACCTTCGGTCCGTTGGGCAGCGCCGACCGCTTGAACTGGCTGAAGGAGTAGAACCGCTGCACGAAGACCCGTAGCCACTGCCGTATCTCCTTGAGCGGATACGCAGGTCGCTTGTCCAGCGGGTAGCCCGTTGGCCAATCTCCGCGCTGGGCGTCACTCCAGGCATGCCACGCGAGGAAGGCGACCTTAGAGGGGGCGAATCCGTAGCGCAGCACCTGGTAGAGCGAAAAGTCCTGCAGGACGTACGGTCCCACCTTGGCCTCGCTGCTCTGGATCTCCTCGTCCTCGCCGGTGGGCACGAGCTCCGGGGTGATCTCGGTCTCGAGCACCGACTGCAACACGGTGTTGACGTCGTCACCGAACTGGCCGGAGGAGATCACCCAGCGGATCAGGTGCTGGATCAGCGTCTTGGGCACTCCGCCGTTGACGTTGTAGTGCGACATCTGGTCACCGACGCCGTAGGTCGACCAGCCGAGCGCCAGCTCGGACAGGTCGCCGGTGCCGAGCACGATGCCGCCGCGCTGATTCGCCAACCGGAACAGGTAGTCGGTGCGCAAACCCGCCTGCACGTTCTCGAACGTGACGTCGTAGACCTTCTCGCCACGCGCGAACGGGTGATCCATCTCGGTGAGCATCAACGTCGCGGTGTCGCGGATGTCGATCTCGGTGAACGTCACTCCGAGAGTCTTGCCGAGCGCGACGGCATTGCCCTTGGTGCGGTCGCCGGTGGCGAAACCGGGCAGCGTGAACGCCAGGATGTCGCTGCGCGGACGGCCCTCCCGATCCATGGCGCGCGCCGCGACGATCAGCGCATGGGTCGAGTCGAGCCCACCCGACACACCGATCACGACCTTCGGGTAGTTCAGCGCCCGCAGCCGTTGTTCAAGGCCGGAGACCTGGATGTTGTAGGCCTCGTAGCAATCCTGTTGGAGCCGTTGCGGATCCGACGGGACGAACGGGAACCGCTCGATCGCACGGCGCAGCCCGATGTCGCCCTTCGGCGGGTCGACGGTGAACTCGACGCGGCGGAAGCGGTCGGTGAGGTCGTGGTGGTGGCGCCGGTTGTCGTCGAAGGTGCCCATGCGCAGGCGTTCGGCACGCAGCAGCTCGGTGTCCACGTCGGCCACCGACTTGCGTTCGCCCTTCGGGAACCGCTCCGATTCGGCGAGCAGCACACCGTTCTCGTAGATCATCGTCTGACCGTCCCAGGCCAGGTCGGTGGTCGACTCACCTTCACCGGCGGCGGCGTAGACGTACGCGGCCAGGCACCGCGACGAGGCCGAGCGCGCCAACAGCTTTCGGTCGTCGGCCCTGCCGATCGTGATGGGGCTACCGGACAGGTTCGCCAGCACGGTGGCTCCCGCGAGGGCGGCCTCGGCGCTGGGGGGTATCGGTACCCACATGTCCTCGCAGATCTCGACGTGCAGGACGAAGCCGGGCAGGTCGGTCGCGGTGAACAGGAGATCGGCTCCGAACGGCACGTCCCCGCCACCAAGGCGGATCACGCCGCCCTGGTCATCGCCCGGCGCCACCTGTCGCCGCTCGTAGAACTCGCGATAGGTCGGCAGGTAGGACTTGGGGGCGACGCCGAGCACCGTGCCGCGATGAATCACGACCGCGGTGTTGTAGATCCGATTCCGATGGCGCAGGGGGGCGCCGACGACCAGAACGGGAAGCAGCTCCACCGACGCGGCCACGATCTCGTCGACAGCTCCCTCGACGGCATCGAGAAGGGTGTCCTGCAGCAGGATGTCCTCGATCGAGTACCCGGACAGCGTCAGCTCGGGAAACACCGCCAGCGCGACGCCCTCGTCATGGCATTCGCGGGCCAGCCGCAGCACCGATTCGGCGTTTGCCCCCGGGTCGGCCAGCGTCGTGTAATGGGTGCACGCGGCCACCCGCACGAAGTCGTGCCGGTAGGCGCTGTAGAAGTCCACGGACTCATTGTTTCAGGTGGGCTGTTTCAGGTGGGTCGCAAAACGCCTGACGCGCGAGTCCGATTGATGGTCTCGGTGTCCACGCTGGATTTCTCACCCTTCGGCGGGGCCCATCACGCGTGCTGGTTACGCGGGGCGGCAGAGCGAGGTGGCCGGTCACGCATGTGGTCGCGGACGCGAATCATGAGGTCGCCGAGGGTGTCCACGTCCTGATCGGAAAGCGAGCCGTACAGGGACTCCCGTACGACCTGAATATGGCCGGGGAGCACCTTCGCCACGAGGGCGCGGCCCGCGGCGGTGATGTCGACGACCGTGGCGCGCTGGTCATCCGCACTGGCCTCACGGGTGACCAGGCCCTCCTTCTCGAGTAGACCGGCCTGGTGGGTGAGGCCGCTGCGGCTATAAACCACACCGTCGGCCAGGTCGGTCATGGTGAGTTGCCGCCCCTCGGCGGTAGCAAGCTTGGCCAAGATCTCGAACTGCACGTAGCTCAGAGCGCCCTCGGCCTGCAACTGCTGCCGCACCGCGTACTGCAGCAAGCTGGCCGCCTCCATCAAGGCAAAGTACGTCCGCATCTGCGGGGGCTGGAGGGGATCGGCCATGCCTCCATCGTAATGCTTCGATGTGGAAGCAAACTGCGCCGGCGACATGTGACCACCGTCACGTGCCATGGGGAAATTGCTTCACCATCGAAGCGGTTATGCGTCGGGTAACTGCTTCGACATCGAAGCAATCGATCAAGGAGGAAGATCATGAAGGCTCTCTTCTACCGTCAGTACGGCGGCAGCGAAGTCCTGGCGTACGACGAGGCCCCACGGCCGGTGCCAGGTCCGCGCCAGGTTCTGGTGAAGGTGGCCGCCACCTCGTTCAACCCCGTCGATGCGGGCATCCGCGGCGGCTACCTGTCGCAGGTGTACGACATCACCTTCCCGCACGTCCCTGGCATCGACGTCGCCGGCACGATCGCCGAAAGGGGTGAGGACGTGCAGGGCTGGAACGTCGGCGACACCGTCGTGGCGCTGCTGCCGCTCGATGCCGACGGCGCCGCCGCGGAGTACGCGCTTGCGCCGGCCGAGTCGCTGGCCGCCGCACCGTCGTCGGTGGCTCTGGCCGATGCGGCCGCCCTGCCTGAGGCCGGGTTGACGGCCTGGCAGTCCCTGTTCGAGATCGCCGGTTTGACCGCCGGGCAGTCAGTTCTGATCAACGGCGCCTCGGGCGCCGTCGGCGGCTACGCCATCCAGCTGGCCAAGCAAGCCGGAGCCGTCGTCACCGCGACCGCCAAGCCACGTGACGCCGACCGTCTGCGCGACTACGGCGCTGACCGGATCGTCGATTACGTCGACTACACGCACTCCCCGATCAACGTCGAGGGTGCCCCGTTCGACGTGGTGCTCAACCTGGTCAGCACCTCACCGGAGCAGACCGAGGCCCTCATCGGCGTCGTCGCCGACAGCGGCTTCCACGTCGGCACCATGACCTCGGGACCTGAGACTCCCGAGCGCCAGGTCCGCACGCAGCGGGTCTTCGTTCGCAGCGACGCCGGGCAGCTCGCCGGCCTCGTCAGCCGCGTCGACGACGGAGCCCTGCGCATCGACGTCGCCGACCGCCGCCCGCTCGCACAAGGCGCGGCCGTGCACGACGACTCCGACGCCGGGCGCCTGCACGGCAAGACCATCCTCTTCCCCACCGATCAGTAGCCCTCGGCCACAACCACATTCGTCGAAGACGAAACGGAAGAATCGACGTGAACCGCCTGGGCCGCCGGGCCACCCAGACATTGAGCCGGCGGCTGACCCACATTCACAACGTCAGCGTTGTGAATGTGGGCGTAACAGGTGTTTCCCAGGCGAGCCCCAGTGGCCAATCATGACCGACAGACCGGAACCCGTCCTACCCGAACAAGGAGCGAGACGTGACCTCAGTTGCCGCGGTCCAGAGCGCCGACGTCGACCTGACCCAACGCGCCGCCAAGGTCGTGCCCGGCGGAATGTACGGGCATCAGGCGACCCGCAACATGTCTGCGGCCTATCCACAGTTCTTCAGGGCCGGTGAGGGTGCGTTGATCACCGACGTCGACGGCAACGAGTACGTCGACCTCATGTCCAGCTGGGGACCCATCGTCCTCGGCCATCGCGACCCCGTCGTCAACCAGGCGGTACAGGCCCAGATGGAGTTGGGCGACTGCCTCGACGGGCCAGGGCCGGTGTTCGTGGACCTCGCCGAGACCCTCGTCGAGGCGATCAGCGACGCCGACTGGATCCTGTTCGGCAAGAACGGAACCGACGCCACCACCGCGTGCCTGACGATCGCCCGGGCGCATACGTCGAGGTCGGTGGTTCTGGTGGCACGCGGCGTCTATCACGGCGCGGCGCCATGGTGCACCCCCGTGCCAGCGGGAACGCTCGCCAGCGACCGGGCCGCGATGGGCTACTTCGACTACAACGACCCCGATGACTTCGACCGTGCCGTCGAGGCGGCCGGCGGCGATCTCGCCGGCGTCATGCTGACGCCGTTCCGGCACGTCGAAGGTGAGGACCAGGAGCTCGTCGACGTCGAGTTCGCCAGGCACGTCCGACGACGTTGCGACGAACTGGACGCGTTGCTGATCGTCGACGACGTCCGTTGCGGATTCCGTCTCGCCCACGGGGGCAGTTGGGAACCGATCGGGGTGCGTACCGACCTGAGCGCATGGAGCAAGGCGATCGCGAACGGCTATCCACTCGCTGCGGTGACCGGTAGCGAGTCGTTGCGCGACGCGGCGTCAACGGTGTTCCTCACCGGATCCTTCTGGATGAACTCGACACCCATGGCCGCGGCGCTCGCGACGATCCGCCGCCTCGGCGACATCGACGGACTGTCGTTGATGCAGCGTGCCGGTGCACGACTGCGGGCGGGCATCCTGGCGCAGGCTGCCGACAACCGGCTCACCATCGCCTACACCGGACCCGACGTCATGCCGTACCTGACCTTCGCCGGGGACGACGACCGTCTGCGGATGACGTGCTTCGCCGAGGCCGCGCTGGCTTCCGGTGTCTATCTCCATCCCAAACACAACTGGTTCATGTCCTGCGCGATGGACGACGCCGTCATCGACCGGGCGCTCCGCGGCACCGAGTTCGCCTTCGCCGCGGTGCGTAGGCACTTCGGCCCCAACTGACCCGCCGCACCGAATCGAGGAGCTCCCATGACGATCGACCGCCCGGCAGGCGAACGCAGAATGGCGCCACCTGCGCTCGACAACCCCCATGACGCGACGCTCGCGTCCTTCGGCTACACCCAGGAACTCAAGCGGACGCTGCGCTTCTTCTCGCTGTTCGCGATCTCGTTCTCCATCGTCTCCATCTCCACCGGAATCTTCCTGAACTACGGCTTCGCCATCAATCAGTTTGGCGGCGCGTCGATTTGGACGTGGCCGATCGCCGCGGCCGGTCAGATCGTCATGGCGCTGCTGATCGCGGAGTTGAGCACCAAGATTCCGCTGGCGGGCTACGCGTACCAGTGGGGCGCACGGCTGGTCGGATCAACCTACGGCTGGTACACGGGCTTCTTCGGCCTGCTGTACATGAGCATCACGGGCGGGGCGATCATCCTGTTGGGCGCCACCCCACTGCTGTTCGAGGCACTGGGCATCACCGCGCCGGACGGGGTTCTGCTCGGCGTCGCGATCGCGATCCTGCTGTTCACCGTGCTGATCAACATCGTCGGCGTGCAGTTGGCGGCGCGGGTCAACAACACCGCGGTGATCGCCGAGATCATCGGGACGGTGCTTCTGGCCGTCACCGTCATCGTCGCGTTCGGCCTGTATTCCGGCGGCGACGGTGGATCGGTCGCCAATCTCACCAACAGCACGGGAACCGCGGGCTCTGGCATCGGCCACTTCGTGCTGGCCGGCCTGCTCGGTATCTACACGATGGTCGGCTTCGAACTCTCGGCTGACCTGACGGAGGAGGCCGTCGACTCGCAGAAGGCCGTTCCGCGTGGGGTGTTGATGGGCGTCATCGGCTCGGCGGTGCTCGGCATGTTGGCTCTGATCTGCTTCACCGTCGCCATGCCGGATCTGGGTGCGGCACAGGCGTCGGACGCACCGATCGTAACGATCGCCGACTTCTACCTGCCGTCCGCGCTGGTGAAGGTGTTCATCGTGGTGGTGGCGTTCTCGATGATCGCACTCGTCATCGCCAACCAGGCCGCTCAGGCCCGGCTGATGTACTCGATGGGCCGCGACAACATGCTGCCGTTCTCGCGTCACTTCCGAATGGTTAACGCGCGCACCAAGACACCGATGCGCGCCCTCGTCGTGGGGGGCGTTGTGAGCGTCGGCTTCATGGTTTACGGCTTCCTGCAAACGGATTCGTTCACCACGCTGGTCGGTGCGACATCCATCGCGCCGTACCTCGTCTACCTACTGATCGTCGGGTCGTACATGCGTCGCCGCCCGACACTGGCGGCGGCCCCCGGCGCCTTCAACCTGGGTCGGTGGGGCGTCCCGCTGATGATCGTCGGACTGGTGTGGATCGTCACCGCGTTGTTGATCCTGACCATCCCCGCCGACTTCCACGGGGCGGTGAAGGTGGTGGCAGGCGCCACCGTCCTGGCGGTGCTGTGGCACGTGCTGGTGTTGAGGGGGCGCATCAAGCGCGGCGAGGCCGGCGTGGCGAAGTTCGAGGATTCGGTGCAGCGCACGTGAATTCCACTCCGCTGAAGGGGTTCTCGATGCCTTCGACCGTCGCGGTTTCGCGGTCCCTGACTTCTCGTGCCACCCGGTTGAAGGCGAGGGCGAGCGGCGAGACCCTGTCCCGTCGCCATGCGATGGCCAGCGCCGAACCGGGTACGTCGACGATCGGGATGTAGCGCACGCCGGAGTGCGGGATGTAGCGCATGATCGCCGCCGGGTTGACCGTGCAGGCCAGCCCGGCCGCGATCAGCTCGATCTCCTCGGTGTTGCTGGTGGTCGGCGTCAGCAGCGGCTCGATCATTCCG
>NZ_JBOGDD010000297.1:0-4682 GCF_050701675.1 Mycobacterium sp.
GGTCTACCGGCGCGCACGCCCGCCCTATCCAGACGCGTTGTACGAGCGCCTGGTCGAATTCGGGGTGCTGACTCCAGGGTGCCGACTACTCGAGATCGGAGCGGGAACTGGACAGGCCACGTCCAGACTCGTACAGACCGGCGCGCGTGTGACCGCCGTCGAGCCAGGCGTCCGCCTCGCCGAATATCTCACCGGGTCGGTCCGGGTCACCGAGGTGATCGTCGATACGTTCGAGAATGCCGCTGCCACAGGCCGACTCTCGGACGACGGCTTCGAGTCGGTGTGTGTGGCGACCGCGTTCCACTGGCTGGACCCGGTAACGACGCTGCCGGCCATCGCGCGGGTCCTCGTCCCCGGCGGACTTCTCGCGGTGTGGCGGCACGTGTTCGGTGACCCGCCGGTGACGACTCCGTTCCGACACCGACTCGCCGAGATCGTGGCGAGGCGGGAGGATTCTGCGCGAGCCCGTCAGCGTCACCGAGCCCAGTTCGACTGGACCGACCCCCTCACCGTGAACGGGCTGTTCGACGACGTTCACCACGAACACTTCCGCTGGAGCGTCGACCTGTCACCCGGCCAAGTCCACGACTTGTTCAGCACCTTCTCCGACTGGGAGCCGCACGAGGTCGACGAGGTTGCGGCCGTGGTCGACGAACTCGGCGGAACCGTCACCGAGCACTACGGGACGACGCTGGCCATCGTTCGGTCCACTCGCTGAACCCGGGCTGCCGGCAACCCTCTCCTCTCGCCTCAGGCCACGCTCTGCGGCGCCACTTCCGACAACGCCGCCAGGTGTTGGTCGACGGTCTCGAAGCCTGCGCCGATCGTGTTGATCGATACGTGCGTCGCACCGGCCTCGGCCCACCTGTCCAGGTCGTCGACCACCTGCTGACGGTCACCCCGCCACGGCACCCGTCCCTCGAATCCGAGGCTGTCGGGATCGCGGCCCGCCTCCCGCGCCGCCTGCGCCACGATGGCGCGGCGCTCGTCCAGCTCCGGTCCTGGCTGCACTTGGGCGAACCATCCGTCCGCCAGCCGGCCGGCACGCCGAAAGCCGACCTCGGCCGATGTCGGGCCGACCCACAACGGAATGGGCCGCTGTACCGGCAGCGGTGCGATTCCCGCCCCTGTCACCCGATGAAAGCGGCCGTCGAACGTCACGCTGCGCTGCGTCCACAACGCCCGCAGCAGTTCGATCTGTTCCTCGGAGCGCTTGCCGCGGTTGGTGAAATCCTCACCGAGCGCTTCGTATTCGACGCGGTTCCAGCCCAGTCCGACCCCCAGCCGCAATCGACCGCCGCTGAGCACGTCGACCTGCGCGGCCTGCTTGGCCACCAACACCGTCTGGCGCTGCGGAAGAATGACGACACCGCTGACGAATTCCAACGAGGTCGTGACCCCCGCAAGATAGGCGAACAGCGTCAGCGGCTCGTGAAACGGGCTGTCGACGTCATACGCGCGATCCCAGTCCGTGTGGACGCTGCGGTCTGCCCCCAGGACGTGGTCGAAGGCCAGTAGGTGCTGAAACCCCAGCGCCTCGACCTGTTCGGCGAAGTGCCGTATTCCCTCGGGGTCGCCGCCGATCTCGGTCTGGGGAAACACCACTCCTACGCGCATGACATTCTCCTTGTTTCGTGCAGCCGTCGTTGGACCGATCGACCGTCAAGCAGGGATCGGCAGGCCGAGATTCTCCCTCAGCGTGCTGCCCTCGTATTCGCGGCGGAACAGGTCGCGATCCTGTAGTCGCGGAACCACGTGCTCGACGAAGGCGCGTGCGCCGTCGGCCCCTTCGGTAAACCGGAGCACGAAACCCTCAGCGGCGCCTTGGCGGAACCATAGTTCGAATTCATCGACCACCTGCTCGTAACTACCGATGAACCGGTAGTGGGCATGGCCCTGCAGGTGCGCGATGATGAGCTCGCGCAGCGAGTGACCCTTGCGCGCCAGCCCGCGGTACAACTCGGTCCGGCTGCGGCGGCGGTGCAGTGTCGCGGCGTCGGGGAGGGCGTCGATGCGCTCGACCGGGATCGGCTCGTCGAGGCTCAGGTCCGAAAGATCGATGCCCGTCTCGGAATCCCGCTCCTTGGCGACGACTGCACCGAAGGCCAGCGCCAGGCTGCGGCGTCCGGCGTCGAGGTCCAGCGCGTCGACGATCGCCCGCTCGCGTTCCTTGGCCTCGACCTCGGTCGGTGCGACGATCAGGTGAAAACCCGGGAACACCAATGGCTTCGAAGCGCCGCTGCCGCGCGTCGCGGTGACTGCGGCGGCCAACCGCGTGTTGAACGACCGCGCATGATCGATGTCGGGCGACGCGGCGAAGATGGCCTCGGCGTACCGCGCCGCGAACTGCAGACCGACATCCGACGCGCCGGCCTGGAACTGCACGGGCCAACCCTGTGGGGACCTCGGTACGCCCAATGCCCCTTCAGCACGCAAGAACTCGCCCGAAAAGGAGATCTCGTCGATCTTGGCCGCATCGATCCGCGGTTTGCCTGCACCGTTGGCGGTGACCGCGCCGGGCTGCCACCCGCGCCACAAACCCTGGACGATCTCGACGAATTCCGCGCCGCGACGGTAGCGGACATCCTGGTCGGGCAGTTCGTCGAACCCGAACTGCCGCTCACCGCCGAATGACGTCACGGCGTTCCAGCCAAGGCGGCCACCGGTGAGCTGATCGAGAGTCTGGAACTGCCTGGCCAGTTGATAGGGCACGTTGAACGTGGTGGTCGCGGTGGACACCAAGCCGATCCGGCTCGTCACCGCGGCCAGCGCGCCGATGACCGCCGTCGCGTCCGCGTGCAGTTTCGTATAGACGGAATCGGTGTCGTCGATGTCGAACAGCACGGCGTCGGCCTCGAAGATCGCATCGAACTTGGCGTCCTCGAGCAGCCGGACCGCCGAGACCAAGCCGCCGAGGTCGTACTTGCGGCGCACGGGGTCCGAATGGGTGGAGAAGCTCGGCGCCAGTCCAAGGCCCTCCGCGGCGAGCCGAAGCTTCGTGTCCTTGGTCATCGCGTCGTCTCCCTGTTGTCAAGCCGGCGTTCTCAGCCTGGGGGCGGTGACTGCACCGAACAAGCCCGCGCAGCTACCGGAACCCTTCAGAGCTGCTTAAGTCGGCACCTCGCAGGAATCCTTAAGTTGAGGTCAACCGTTCGCGTAGCCGGAACACATTGTTCGCGCACGGCCGGCCCGAAAGACTGGCTGCGTGTCCTCTGCTGTCGGTACCGGGTGCTGTCGCCGTTTCTAGCTGGAGCAGGTCTCCCCTGCCCGCTCGACCGCACCGCCCCCGCCTGCAAAAGCCACAGCTGAAAGACGAGGAACGCTCCCATGGCCTACTACCTGGACCGCCGAGGATTCCTCGGGCTCAGCGCCGCCGTGCTGGGCACCGGCCTGCTCGCGGCGTGCGGCAGTGGCGGCAACGGGAACGGTCAGCCGGGTGCCGGCCCGACCGGACCGACGGGTGATCCGGTCCGCGGTGGGACGCTGACCTTCTCCGATACCGAGGCGGTGTCGACCTGGCAAGCCCAGAAGCTGAGCACCTACAGCGCGGGCAACCTGACCTTCCACACCAATGTGTTCCTGCTCTACTTCGACCCCTACAAGAAGCAGCTGGTGCCGTGGGTCGCCGAGTCGTGGAACAAGAACGACGAGAACACCCGATTCAGCTTCAAGATCCGCAAGGGCATCACCTTCAGCGACGGCACGCAACTGACGCCAGAGATCGTCGCCAGGAACTACGACGTGTACGGACGCGGCGACGAGAAGCTCCGGATACCCGTTCATACCAACATCTCCCGCGGATACGACCATGTCGAGGTCGACGGGGACACCGTGACGGTGGTGCTGTCCAAGCCCAATCAGCAGTTCCTGGTCGACACCACCCGCCTGAACTCCCCGATCCTGGGAGCCAAGACCCTCGGCCTTGAGCTCGAGGAGGCGGGCAGGCCCGAGAACAGCGTGGGCGCTGGGCCGTTCGTCTTCAAGTCTCAGGTGCCAAACCAGTCGGCAGTGCTGGTTCGTCGAACCGGCTATCGGTGGGCGCCTGCGACGTCGCCGAACCAGGGTGAGGCGTACCTGGACCAGATTGTCTGGAAGGTTCTGCCCGAAACCGGTTTGCGCACCGGCGCTTTAACGTCGAATCAGGTGGACGTCGCACGCGGAATCCAGCCGTCCGACGAATCGGCCATTCAGGCCGCCGGTTACCAGTTGCTGCTGTACCGTCCCCCGCTCGGCACGGCGAATTACGCCGGCCTGCGGGTAGACAACGAGTTCACCAAGGATCCGTTGGTCCGGCAGGCGTTGGTGCTCGGCATCGATCGCGAGGGGCTGACGCGCGACGCCCTCTCGCCCAGCTATCCCCCGCCGGTCTCGATCCTGAACGTCAACAATGCCAACGCCATCGACCTGTCCAGCGAGTTCACCTACAACCCCGACAGGTCGCGGGACCTCCTCCAGCAGGCCGGCTGGCAACAGGGCAGCGACGGAATCCGCGCCAAGGGCGGCACCCAGCTTCACCTGACGGTGCCGCAGAGCGCCCAGCAGGTCGCGCTCGGTCCGGCCTGGGAGTACATCGCCGCGCAGTGGCGCAAGGAATTGGGGATCGTGCTGGACGTGCGAAACGACCCATCGTTCGCCGCCACCGCGAACACCGACGTGACCGTACCGCTGGTGGTGAGCAGAAC
>NZ_JBOGDD010000298.1:0-4793 GCF_050701675.1 Mycobacterium sp.
GCGTAGAACGACCCATAGTCGCGTGACGACCTCGTCGACGTTGAACGGCTTGGTGATGTAGTCGTCTGCACCGGCAGCCAGGCCGACGAGCTTGTCCTGCAACGCATCGCACGCTGTCACGAATAGCACGGGAGCCTCGATGCCCGCGGCGCGTAAGTCGTGTAGGACCGTCAAGCCGTCAGTGCTCGGCAATGTTAGGTCGAGAAGTACCGCGTCAGGGCGGACCTTCCTGGCGCGACTCAGCGCTTCTGGTCCGTCGGCGGCGGTATCGACCTCGTAGCCCGCCAACGTCAGACAGATTTCGAGTCGCCTGACGACGCCCGAATCGGCGTCGACCACGAGGACGCGACTTCCAGCGCGGGCCCGACACGGCACCGGTGAAGCCTTGTCGCACTCCCTCACCGCTGTCATGAGACGTCCTCGCTCAGGGGCCCGATGTCACCGTCCGGCCCATCATGTGAGTGGAGCGCTGTGTGCACGCTGAGAAACCCGCGGCCAGAAGGATTGGAGGTCGGCGGCTCAGAGCTCGCGGATGACCGCCACCCGTGAGCGCCGCGCCACGCCGACCGTGACCACCGAGACCACCCCGATCGCCGCGACCGTCGTCACCGCGACGACGCTCAGATACAGCCAGGGCACCGACAGTGCCGTGGGCGGTGGATCGAAGACGCCGCTGAGGACGCTGACCAGCATTCTCGACAAAGCCGCCCCGAGCACGGCGGCGCCGGCGAATCCGCACACGATCAACGTCGAGGACTCCGACCACACGAACGAGCCCAGCTGTCGACGGGAGGCGCCCAAGGCATCGGCGATGGCGAAGGTGCGGCGTCGCTCGGTGAGCCCCAACGCAAGCACAAGCGCCCCAGCCGCGGCGGCAAGCCCGAGCCCGAATCCGAGTTCGATCCTGGAGAGCCCGGCCAGGTTGACCGCGGTCAGGCTGGAGCCCACCGTCCCACGGGCGGAGGCGATGTCGGTGACGGTCGCCGAAGTGCCCAGTAGCGTGTGGATGCGCATCGCCACTGCCGCGGTATCGCGTCCCGCGGTGTCGATCAAGAAGGCCCCGACGGCATCGCTCCCCGACTGCTGGGCGACGTAGTCCCCGTTGGCGACGAAGAAGCTGTCCTTCGGTGCGGTAGGGAATTCGGTGACGATCCCGACGTAGCGGAACGGGACGATGCTCAGCTGGCGAGTCTTGGCGTTTGGCAGTCGCAGGTTGATGGTGTCGCCCACCGCCAGCTGGTAGTCGTTGACGGTTTCCGCGCTGACCAAGATCGAGTCCGGCTGGCTGGCGAGCGTGCTCATCAAGGTCGCCACCGTCCCGCCTTGAAAGTAGCCGTCTTGCAGCGCGGTGACGCCGCTGATGGTGGCTGGGTTGACGCCGTAGAGGTCCTGGAGATCGCCGCCGATGTAGGCGAATCGGTGCTGCAGAGGTTCCACGGCGCGCACGCCGGGCACGGCGGCCAGTGGCGTGGCGCCCGCACGGGTCACCGACGTTCCCGGGGCCTCCGTTACGGTGACGTCGGCGCCGTTGGTGAGTTGGGCGTCCACCTCGGCCTGTGCCTCGTAGGTCGCGTTGAACGTCGCCGTCGATGCGGCGAAGGCCGCGGTTAGCGCCAACAGGACGATCGCCCTGGCAAGGGACGATCGCTGCCGCGCCAGAGAGTGGGCCAGCGTGTTCGCCAGTGGCCCGGCTACTGGTCGTAGCAGCACGGCGACGACCCGGCGGCCTCGCACCAGCAGCAGATCGGTGAGCCTCCAGATGAACAGCGCACCGCCGATCCACAACAGCGCGGGCGCGGCGAAGGCCCAGTAGGAGACCGAGATCGACGGCACGCCTTCCGGAGCGAGCACGATCTCGTAACCGGAGCGCCCGGTGAGCCAGAACAGCAGGCCCGACACGGCGAGCAAGACGATGTCGAGGCCGAACCGGATCCAGACCGGCGCTCGGGTCACCCGCAGGTCGAGGCGTGCCGCGACGACGGTGGCGCGGCGCAGGTCCAGGCACGCCGGCACCAACACGGCAGCGGCGGCGATGCCGAGGCCCACGACGGCCGAGGCCGCCGCCCACGTGACGGCGGCACCGACGTCCGCCCCGAAGCTCGCCGATCCGAAGGTGACCCACCCGATCAGTGCCGCGGCGACCAAACCGGCGGTGCTGCCGAGGACGCCGACGACGGCGGCTTCGGCCGTCGAGAGCCACACTAATTGCCGCGTGGTCGCTCCGCGGGCGCGCAGCAGAGCCTGCTCGCGGCGCCGCCGGGATGCACCCGCATCGACCACGGCGGCGGTCAGTAGCGCGGCGACGGCGGCGGCGGGTAATCCGAGGAACAGGAACAGGATTCGCGCGTATGCAGCATCACCGCGTGCCGCGTCGAGTGCGGCACCGAGATTGTCACCGACCAGGGCCGCGCCGGCGCTGCGCGCTTCGAGGTTGTGCGCCTCGGCGGTCACCTGCGTGTAGGCGGCGGCCGGGTCGCTGGGCAGCGCGTGCTCCAGCGCGGTGTGGATTTGTGTGCTGGTCAGGTCCGGACGGATTGCTGCCAGTGGGTCGAAGACGCCGTGCCACGCGGTTTCGTCGAGGATCAGTACGTTGTCGGGCGGGGCGAGGGGTTGGGCGCCAGGCGGTGCGCCGACCCTTTGGAACAGCGAGTTCGGCTGTGCGACTTCCACGACCCCGGCCACGACGACGTTCGTGGGCGCCATCCCGGCTCGGCCGATGGTGATGGTGTCACCGGGAGCGGCGCCGAGGTTGGCTGCGGTCTGTTGCGCGAGGAGGACGCCGTGGTCGGCCCCGGTGAGGGTACGCAGTGCGTCGGGCCAGGTGCTGCGATAGTCCTCCGAGATACCCAATACCGTTGCCGGGCCCGTGGTTCGGGTGTTACCCGCGTTCGTGGTGCTGAGCCCGGATGACTGTCCGAACGCAACAGGTGATGCCGACCGGACGTGGGGTGTGCTCCGCACCGTGTCGAGTACTACGGAGGGGGATCCGGCCGGTTGGACTTCCACCTGCCAGTCGACGACGACCGTCCCCGCTGCGCGGATGGTCATTGCGCTCTGCGCGGCCGACAGGAAGGTACCCAAACAGGCCAGCAGCGCGACCGCCGCCGCGATGCCCGCGGCGGTCCCCATCAAGCGCCCAGGCTGCCTGCGCAGCAGGCCCAGTGTCCACGTCGCGATCACGAGGTGACCGTCCGCGGTGCCGCGTCGACGTCGAGGGTGCCGTCGCGCATTTCCCACCGGGTGGTGAGTCGCGCGGCGACCACGGGGTCGTGGGTCGAGATCATCAGTGCGGCTCCGGTGCTCGTGGCGGTGTCGAGCAGAGCGGTGATGACCCGATCGGCGTTGGAATGATCCAGCTGCCCGGTCGGTTCGTCGGCGAGGATGAGTGCGGGACGGCTCGCGACGACCCGCGCGACCGCAACGCGCTGGGATTGACCGCCTGACAGTTCGTCGGGGAATCTCGCCGCCGACTCGCGCATGCCGACCAGCTCGAGTGCGGCCAGTGCGCGTTCGATGGCGCTGGCCTCGTCGACTGCGGCAAACAGCATGGGCAGCACCACGTTCGCAACGACATCGAAGGTCGGAAGCAGGCTGGGGCCCTGGAACACCATGCCCACGGCGCCAGGATGTCCCGAGGGATCGGCGCGAAGGGCTGGCCAGCGCACTGTTCCGCCGGTGGGAGCATCGATCCCGGCGAGCAGGTGCAGCAGCGTTGACTTCCCCGACCCCGACGATCCGGTAAGCGCAATTCGCGCCGACGGTGGTATTCGGCAGTACACGGACGAAAGGGCTTGCACCACATTGGGTCCAGACCCGAAGGACCGGCTGACGTCGATGCATTCGGCGACGAACGACGCCGAACTTCGGACCTCGAAATCCATTGCGGCATCAATCATCAGAACGCCCTGCCGTCCTCGAGGCGCACGACTCGGGTAGCGGCGGCGGCAACGGCGGCGCTGTGGCTGGCGACGACGATGGCGGTGCCGCGTCGAGTGGCCGCGATCAACAGGTCGAGCAACTGGGCTTCGGTGGTGCCATCGAGCTCACCGGTGGGTTCGTCCGCGAGGAGCACCGTAGGAGTGTTCGCCAGCGCCACCGCAATTCCCGCTCGGGCGAGCTCTCCGCCGGACAGTTCGCTTGGGTACGCCCCGGACCGGTTCCGCAATCCGAGCGCATCCAGTATGTCGAATTCGTTCGCGGAGGGCCGGGCCCCCAACGAACGAACCAGTGTCAGGTTCCTTCTGACGCTGAGGTGCTCAAGCAGGTTGGCGCTCTGGAACAACATGCCGACATGGTGTGCACGGATCCGGGCCCGATCACGCTCGCTGCGATGGCTGATCCGCTGACCCGCGATGTACACCGTCCCGCCGTCGGGTTCATCCATCCCGGCCAGGCACGCCAACAACGTCGACTTGCCCGAACCCGACGGTCCCGTCACCACCACGAGTTCTCCGGCATTCACCCGCAGGGATACTCCCTGCAGCGCAAGGGTTTCCTCATCGCCGGCGCGATAGAAGCGGTAGAGCGAGCGGGCGTCCAGCGCCGCCGCGGGGCCGGTGTCTACAACCACTGCAGCGAATCGGTGATGGTCCGCCACGGATCGACGTTGTCGGCGTCCAGCGGGCCGGACAGCGTCACGATGACCTCGTGGGCGTCCCGCCAGAACACGTAGCGCTCGACGGAGTCCACACCACTCTTCGCGATGACCTCATTTGGGGCCGAGGTGGCCTGGTAAGTCGCCAAGATGACGGGGCCGGATCTGCGTTGAACCACAGATAGCGCACCGAATCGGT
>NZ_JBOGDD010000299.1:0-2749 GCF_050701675.1 Mycobacterium sp.
CTCACCGGCAATTTGGTAGAAGGCGTCATTGATCAGAACGGTGCCCACTGCGTTGATGCGAAGGATCAGTTCCGCCGAACCCATGGCCGGACTTACGCCGGCGGTGTGGACGACCGAGGTGATGGTCCCGCACTGCTGAGCATGATCGAACAGCTGGCTGACCGATTCGCGGTCCGTGACGTCGCACAGCGTCGCCGTACAAGTGATCCCGGCCTTGACCAGGTCGCGACGGGCCGCATCGAGGCGCTCTTGGCTCACGTCGGAGATCAGCACGGCGCTGTCTCGACCTATGACGTGGGCGACGGCCAATCCCATACCACCGGCCCCGCCAGTGATCACCGCTAGTTTCGTCATCGCGGATCGTCCTCCGTTCGGATGTTTCGAGAGTGACCGCGCAGTGCGGACGTTGGCCGCCGGGCGCCTCGGGTGATCAGCGTCGTGGCGGGGAAGCGGAGTACTGCGCCAGATTAAGGTAACATCGTTGTTCAATTGATGGCATGCGGCTGTCGCCGGGACCATGTCGTCCACTGCCGCCTGGCACCGAGCGGGAAGGGAGCGCACCGCCATGAGCGATGGCGTCGTCAGGACTGACTGGATCCGGTACTGGCTTGTGTGGGTGCAAGACGTTGTGGTTCCCGCTGCGGCACCCGAGGAGGGCGAATGATTCTCACTTCTGATCTGGTGCACGAGGCCGTGCGTCGATTCACCGCACCCGATGGGATCTTTGCCGTCACCGAGCGGCAAGTGGGCGGTGTCCCCCGACGGGTCTTCACCCACGCCCCCGCCACCGTCCTCGACATCTTGACCTCCGGTCGCGGGCACGTCGCCGCGGACTTTCTGGTCTTCGGCGACCAACGGTGGAACTTCGAGCAGTTCTTCGCCGACGTCGATGCACTGGCGGCGGTGTTGCAGCACGATGTCGGCGTCCAGCCCGGCGATCGGATCGCGATTGCGATGCGCAATTGTCCAGACTGGGTCCTGATCTTCGCAGCGGCGGTCCACGTCGGTGCGGTCCTCGTGCTGATCAACAGTTGGGGATCGGCCGAGGAACTCGAGTTCACCCTGCGTGACTCGGATCCCACCGTGCTGGCCGCCGACCTACCCCGCACCAGGCTCGCCGCCGACGCGTCGCGACGGGACCGATTGACGGTGCTGTTCAGTGACGTCGACGGCGACTCGGAAGAACTTGGTTCGGTAGCGGATCTCGACGTGATGACTATTCGGGACGCCGTAGCCGCAGGGCGCGGTCGCGACTATGCGGTGGCGAAGCCTGAACCCGAAGACATGGCGATGCTGCTCTATACCTCGGGCAGCACGGGCCATCCCAAAGGGGTTGTCTACCGACATGTCTCAGTAGGTCAAGCCCTCGTCCACATGATGCTGGCCGGCTTTCTGGCGCTCGAATTCAGCGGTGCCGTCGAACTTCGTGGGGGAGCGACCAGCGAGGCGCAGTTGGTCACGGTGCCGCTGTTTCACGCGACCGGATTGTTCAGTGGGTTCCTGCTGCCCTGCGCGGTGGGTCAAAAGGTGGTGCTGCTGCGCAAGTGGGACGCCGTGACCGCAATGCAGACGATTCAGGACGAGAAGGCCACGATGGTCGCGACGGTGCCTGCGATCCTCAAGGACCTGTTGACCCATCCCCGGTTCGACGAGTTCGACCTCTCGTCGATCTCGCGGGTCGCCGCGGCCGGGGCCGCCACCCCTGAGGGGCTTCCCGAGTTGTTGCGCCACAGGCTCGGCATCGATAACAGGTCGGCGGGGTACGGGATGACCGAGACGGCGTCGGTCTGCGCGACCATGAGCGGACCGGTCTTCGACCTTCAACCCATGGCGGCAGGGATCATTTCACCGATCATCGATCTTCGGGCCGTCGATGCTGCGGGCCGGGTCGTGCCGGCTGGGGCGGACGGCGAGATACAGCTGCGGGGCATCACCGTCACCCCTGGATACTGGCAGCGTGACGACCTCACCGCCGAGGCGTTCACCGCCGACGGGTGGCTGCGCACCGGCGATCTGGGGAACGTCGACGGCGACGGTTTCCTCCACATCACCGGTCGGATCAAGGAAATCGTCATCCGCGGCGGGGAGAACATCGCTCCAGCCGAGATCGAGAACGTCGCCTACCGCCATCCATCTGTCAAGGAGGTCGCGGTATTCGGCGTTCCCGACGATGCCTTGGGCGAGGAACTGGCGATGGTGTGCCATCCTCAGCCGGGTTCCACACTCACCGAGGACGATCTGCGCGCCCACCTGCGCCACGCGCTACCGACCTTCAAGGTGCCGAAATACGTGGTACTCACCGATGAACCGCTGCCCCGCAACGCCAGTGAGAAGATCCACCGACTGGCGCTGCGCACCAGTTTCGTCGCGAACTGACCACCCCCACGAAGCCAGGAAGGCGCTGGATGCACGTACGTCGCGTAGTAACCGGCCACGATGCGCACGGTAAGGCTGTCATCGTCGACGATGACGTCGTCGAACCGACGACCGTGACGCTGAGCCCCACCGTCTATCACGAACTCTGGCGAGCAGACTCAGCGCCCACCCTGCCCGACGCCGGCGCGAACGGCGCGAAGACGACGTTCTTTCCACCCGTCGGGGGTTATCGCTTCTTCCTGCTCACCTTTCCTCCCGGTGACGGCGCCGTGGACTACGAGGGCCTCGACATCGAAGCCGGTCTGCGGGAGTTGCAGGAGAAGCTACCCGGTGTGCTGGAGACCAACGAGCTCGATCGGCCCGGCATGCACAC
>NZ_JBOGDD010000300.1:0-1871 GCF_050701675.1 Mycobacterium sp.
GCACTGGAGTCATCCCGAACCGGCGGCTACGTGGACCCTCGTCGGCGGCGCCCGCATGTGGGAGCGGCGTCCCGACGATGAGGACTTCTGCCTCGTCCGGGTCGGCATCGGTGCCGGTCCGCTGTCCACCCCGCTGGTGCTGCCGGAGCCCGGACAGGCCGAGTCACGGGATCCGGTGACGGCGGAGGCGCTTGCCCGGATGGTCGCGGATCGGTCGACGGTGCCGGGTCTGCCGATCACCGTCGACCTGCTCGCGCACCCGCGCATCCTCGTCGAGGGAGCGCAGGAGGCAGCGCGCGGACTGGTGCGGGCCATGGTGTGTCAATTGGCCGTCCTGCACGCTCCCGACGTCCTGGAGATCACTGCCGTCGGCTCTGCCTGCGAGCGCGAATGGGACTGGCTGAAATGGTTGCCGCATCACCGGCATTCGAGCCGGGCTGGCCACGAGGCGCACCGGGTGGTCATCGTGGACGGTGGTCCCGACCCCGTCGACCTCCGTCAGCGGCCAGGGGGTGCGACGGTGGTGGTCATCGGTCAGGCGCGGGCGGGTGACGGTCTGTGTCTGGACGTCGACGACCGCGTGGCCTTCGAACGGCCGGATGCGTTGACCTCGACTCAGGCGGTCGTCTGCGCCAGGAGGCTGGCCCGGTTCGCTACGACGTCCACGCCTACCAGGAGCGCCGCGGACTGGCCGGACCTCGTCGGCATCGGTGACCCCGCACGCATCGACTGCGAGCGGGTGTGGCGGCGACGAACGGGGGACCGGCGCCTCCGGGTGGTCATCGGGGTGGGTGACGGCGGCGAGCCCGTCGAACTGGACATCAAGGAGGCGGCCAACGGGGGTATGGGCCCGCACGGGCTGTGCGTTGGTGCGACCGGATCGGGCAAGTCGGAGTTCCTGCGGACGCTGGCGCTCGGCCTGATTGCGACCCACCCGCCCGATGAGCTGAACCTGGTCCTCGTCGACTTCAAGGGTGGGGCGACGTTTCTCGGCTTCGAGCGTTTGAGACACGTCGCGGCCGTGGTCACCAACCTCTCCGAAGAACAGCACCTGGTGGCGCGGATGCGAGACGCCCTTGCCGGTGAGATGACGCGGCGGCAACGGGTGCTGCGAGGCGCGGGAAACTTTCTGAACGTCGGCGACTACGACGCGGCGCGTGCTGGGGGTGCGGACCTCGAGCCGCTGCCCGCCCTGCTCGTCATCGTCGACGAGTTCTCCGAACTGCTCAGCCAGCACCCCGACTTCGCCGAATTGTTCGTCGCGGTCGGCCGCCTCGGTCGGTCGCTTGGCATGCACCTGCTGCTCGCGAGTCAGCGTCTCGACGAAGGCCGGTTACGCGGGATCGAGACCCACCTGTCATACCGTGTCTGTTTGAAGACGTTCTCCGCCAGCGAGTCCCGAACCGTACTCGGAACGACGGAGGCCTATGACCTGCCTGCCACTCCCGGTGCGGCATTCCTCAAGACGGCGTCCGGTGAGCTGGTGCGGTTTCGTACCGCGTTCGTCTCCGGACCCGTCACCACGCCCGCGCCGCCGCGCGGCGTGGTCCCGATGCCGTTCACGGCGGCCAGTTCCCAGCAGCTGGGCGCAGAACGCCTTCGTACCCATGGATCTCGAGCCCTGCTGGACGTCGTGGTGGATGGATTGGCCGCAAGGGGCGAGGCCGCACATCAAGTGTGGCTGCCTCCGCTGGAGGTAGCGCCGACGCTCGGTGCCCTGCTCGCAGGCGTCGGGCAACCGGGTACACCGCTGGTCGTGCCGATCGGTTTGGTGGACAACCCGTTTGCGCAGCGACGCGATCACCTGCAGGTCGACCTGCGGGCGGCGGGCGGCAATGCTGCGGTCGTCGGCGGCCCGCGGGCCGGGAAGA
>NZ_JBOGDD010000301.1:0-9817 GCF_050701675.1 Mycobacterium sp.
CTCGAGAAGAACAGCCTGCCGAAGCCCTGCTTGCGGTAGTGCTTGCTGCCGCGGTGTCCCCACTCGGGGCCGTAGCCGTAGCCCTGCTGCCCGTAGCCCTGCTGAACGGGCGGCGGCGACTGCACGAATCGGTTCTCCATCTGCGTCATGGATTCGAGCTCGCCGAAGTCGAGGAAGATCCCGCGGCAGGTGTCGCACTGCTCGAGGTGAACCCCGTTGCGTTCGTATGTCTTCATGATCCCTGCGCACTTCGGACACAGCAGGGTGTTGCCAACGCCGGGCGTCGACGACGGTGGTTTCGGTGGCTCATATGGCGGAATGCTCATGTGTTCTCAACGGCCGAGAACCCTGGGAAGTGCCTGGGAGCTCAGAACGGCGGGCGTGTGTACCCGCTGCGCGATCCACGGGAGGGCGTCGGAGAAGGCCCGAGCGGCGAATTGCCACGTGTGGTAGCCCGGGTACACCCGCAGGGAGCATCCGACGTTCACCGCCGTCGCGGCTGCGCACAGGTCCGGCAACGCGCCCTTCTCCCGGAACTCGTCGGCGTCGTCGTAGCCACCGAAACCCACGGCGGCCTTGAGGTCGCGTGGCCGGTCGGGCAGGTCCTTGGACTTGTCGTCGGGTGGTTCTTGCGAATCGTCGAAGTACCCCGCGACGCCGCTGTACGGGCCGTGCTTCGCCATCACCGTCCGCGGGTCGAAGACGTCCCACGACGCGGCGTCACCGCCGTAGAGCCGGTCTATCGTCTGCTGCTTGGTACCCGAGTTGGGTCCGCGATCCCCACCGATGTCCTCGAACGTGGTGAACAGGTCGGGATGCATCACCGCGAGGTCGATGGCGCACGTGCCGCCCATGGACCAGCCGACGACACCCCAGTTCGCGGCCGAGGCCGACGTCCCGAATTGTGCGACGACGTAGGGCCGGACCTCGTTCGTCAGGTGCTGGGCGGCGTTGCCCCTTGGGCCGTTCACGCATTCGGTGTCGTTGTTGAAGCTTCCGCTGGAGTCGACGAATACCAGCACCGGGGCCACGCCGCCACGAGCATTCGCATAGCCGTCGACCACGGAGATGGCGTTCCCGGTTCGTATCCAGTTGGTGGGGTTGCTGAATTCACCGGCAATCATCATGATGACCGGGAGTTTGGGCGGGGTGCCTCCCGCAAACCAGGCGGGCGGCAGGTAGACGTATTCGCGCCGGTGGGTGAATCCACTGCCGCCGTCGGGGATGTCGACTCCGACCAGCTTGCCCGTATTGGGATGCGTATTGCGCAGTCCCGCCAGGTCTTTCGCATCGACCTGGTCGGGCAGCGGTCCCGCGGTCAGATCGCCCCACGCCCTCTGAAGCGTCGGGTAGTAGCCCACCCACTGGTCGAGTACGAGCATGGCGCACATCAGGGTGAGGGGGATCGCCAACACCGACAGGCCACGTCGCAACCACGTCGCCCCGCGAAAGCCGAGCACCGCGACGGCAATGGCACCCGCGCACACTGCGGTCCACACCCACAGCTCGAACGGCGCCGGGTCGGACGACAGCCCCTCGGAGTTCATGTAGGCGCGTGCAGCGACGGCAGCGGCCACCCCGAAGACCACGCTGGCGGGCAGCCACAGGAGTCGCCACCGGCGGGTGCGCCAGCCGATCGCGGCGATCAGGACCACGACGGCGACGATCTCGACGGCGATGGGAAACCATCCACCCAACAGCGAAACACCTTGGCCCCACTTGTTGAAGTCGGGATCGGGCAACCGTGGCATCAGTGTTGGTGTGGGCGGGGCGGGCGTAGTGGTCGTCGGGCCAAGGGGCGGCACTTCGCCAGTCTGAGAAGACTCCCTGCGAGGAGCCTGTCATTCGGCCGCGATTCTTCTGGACCGAGCGACTACACCCAGTACGGAACGCGCGCCCGGTACTGGCGCATCGCGAATGCCGTCACGGTCCAGCCGACGATGGTCAGCACGATCACCACGATCCAGTGCCGGGGCTCCTGGTCGGCGCCGAGGAGCGGGGCACGCACGATGTCGACGTAGTGCAGCAGCGGGTTGAACTCGATGATCTTGGCCCACCCACCTGCGCCCTGATCCCGCAGCGTCTGGTCGTTCCAGATGATCGGGGTCATGTAGAACAGCAGCTGGACCAGGCTGAACAGCAGCGGGCTGATGTCGCGGTAGCGGGTGGCCAGGATGCCGAAGCACAACGCCACCCAGACGCAGTTGAGCGCGATCAGGCCCAGCGCCGGAATGAACGCCAGATCGGTCCACTTCCAGGGCTGCGGGAAGATGATCGCGATGATGACGAAGATGACGATGTTGTGCCCGAACAGGATGATCTGGCGCCAGACGAGCCGGTAGACGTGCACCGACAGGGGCGTCGGAAGTTGTTTGATCAAGCCCTCGTTCGCGACGAAGACGTCGGCGCCCTCGAGGATGGACGCGTTGATCAGGTTCCAGATGATCAGCCCGAGAGTGACGTACGGCAGGTGCTCGGCCAGGGGCAGGTGAAACAGCGTGGAGTAGAGGCCACCGAGCGCGACCGCCATGGTGCCGGTCGCGATGGTGATCCAGATCGGCCCGAGGACCGAGCGCCGGTAGCGCTGCTTGATGTCCTGCCAGCCCAGGTGCAGCCAGAGTTCGCGCCTGCCGAAGCCCGCGGTCAGGTCACCCCACGCCCGTGCGAAGGTCTTCGACTGCGATGCCGCATCGATGAAGGTCACTGTCGTTCTCCCGCCTCTGGCCTGCCGAACTTTTCGTCGCGGCCCAAGCGCCGCAGCCGCAGCCAGTCCCTCAGCCCCGCGGGGTCGCGACGACTCACCAGGAAGAACCAGCCGAACCGCACCCACTCCTGGGGGATCAGCCGCCGCATCCCTCGCTGCGATTGGAGGTAACCGCGGTTGCGGTAGGTGAAGTACCGCTTGGTGGCGTCGTCGGGGTACTGCGTGTGCATCCGGCCGCCGAGGATCGGCTTGAACTCCTCGGATCCCTGCGGATGGAGGTAGACCGCATCCAGGCTGGTGCCGAACGGCAGTCCGGAACGCACCAGGCGACGGTGGACCTCCACCTCGTCGCCGCGAATGAACAGGCGAATGTCCGGCACGCCAACGGCTTCCAGGGTTGACGCCCGGAAGAGGGCGCCGTTGAAGAGCGATGCGATGCCGGGCAGCAGATCGCCCGCGCCGTCCACTCGCAACTCGGAGACCCACCTTCGCCACACCAGGCCGCGGCGCAGCGGGAACGCCAGGCGCGACGGATCGGCGAGGTCGCACACCATGGGCGACACCTCGGCCAGCGAATGCCTTGCCGCGCAGTCCAACAGCGTGCCGAGCACCTCGGAGTCCGCAGGCCTGCCGTCGTCGTCGGCCAGCCACACCCAGTCGGCTCCGAGTGCCAGCGCCTGCAGCACGCCGAGGGCGAAACCGCCGGCCCCGCCCAGATTGCGCCGAGAGCCGACGTAGGTGCTCGGAATGGGTTGGGCGGCAACGAGTTCCCGCACCCGCTCGTCGTCGTCGTTGTCCACGACGATCAGGTGATCGGGTGCGCAGGTCTGGCTCGTCACGGCGTCGAGGGACTGGGCCAGCTCCGCCACGCGCCGATGGGTGACCACGACGGCGCAGACGCTTTCACTCATGGTCCACTTGCCTCGCGGTCGTTCTCCTCGAGGACCTCCCGAATGGTACGGGCGGCGTCATCACCCTCGTAGGCGCGCACCACGTCCTCGATGCCACCGGTCAGTTTGATGGTGCCGTGGTCGATCCACATGGCCGTCTTGCACAACCGGGCCAGGAATTCGTTTGAGTGGCTGGCGAATACGAGAATGCCCGACCGCGCCACCAGATCCTGCAGCCGGGTCTGTGCCTTCTTGAGGAAGTCGGCGTCCACCGCACCGATACCCTCGTCGAGCAGCAGGATCTCGGGATCGATGCTCGTGACGACGCCCAACGCCAGACGAACCCGCATACCACTCGAGTAGGTGCGCAGCGGCATCGACAGATAATCGCCGAGCTCCGTGAAGTCGGCGATCTCGTCTACCTTGGCCGCCATCTGCTTGCGTGTTTGCCCGAGGAACATCCCGCGGATGATGATGTTCTCGAAACCCGATATCTCCGGGTCCATGCCCACCCCGAGGTCGAACACCGGGGCCACCCGACCGCGGACGGTCGCCGAACCGCGGGTCGGTTCGTAGATCCCCGACAGCAGCCGCAGCAGTGTCGACTTCCCCGCCCCGTTGTGGCCGACCAGACCTACGCGGTCGCCCATCTCGAGCGACATGGTGATGTCGCGGAGGGCTTCGATGACGACGACATTCGAAGTATTGCGGGCGATGGTTCCGCCGGCCTTGCCGAGGAACGCCTTCTTCAGCGAGCGCGACTTGGCGTCGAAGATCGGAAACTCCACCCACGCATCGCGCGTCTCGATATGGGGCCGGGAATCGGCAGGCTGGGACACGCGTGACCTAGAGGTACTGCCCGGTCCCGGTGCTCGACGGGCCGCGGTGCCCCGGCACGTCACCGACACCTGGGGGCAATGCGCCCTGACGCATCTGCTCGAGCTGTGCGCGGGCCGCCATCTGCTGGGCGAACAGCGCCGTCTGAATGCCGTGGAACAGGCCTTCGAGCCAGCCGACCAGCTGAGCCTGAGCGATCCGCAGCTCGGCGTCCGTCGGCAACTTGTCCTCACTGAAGGGCAGGGTGAGCCGCTCGAGCTCGTCGCGAAGTTCGGGGGCCAGCCCCTCCTCCAGCTCGTGGACGCTGCGCGCGTGGATCTCGCGGAGCCGATTGCGGCTGGCGTCGTCGAGCGGGGCGGCTCTGACTTCTTCGAGGAGTTGCTTGATCATCGTGCCGATCCGCATGACCTTCGCCGGTTGCTCGACCAGATCGGTCAGGGACTTGCCGTCGGCGTCGTCCCCCATGGCGGAAATGTCGCCAAGGACCTCGATGTCCTCGGCGCTGTCGTCATCGGCGCTACTCGTCACTTCTGAACTCCTGGGGTCTACTTTCCCTGCCACTCATAAATGTGGTCCTCGCCGTTGTCGTAGATCTCCTTCCACGACTTCGACTTGCCTAGCGAGACTAGTCCGTCGGGCATGACGAACCCGCGCACCACCGGTGAGCTGGTGATCACGTAGCGAATGTTGAGGGCGCGCACGGCCTCGGCGACGCGGGGATCGTGGTCGGCGTCATCGGCGTACGCCCAGAAGATGAAGCGGTGGTAACCGGGCCCCTGTTGCTGCGGGTAGTCGTAGTGCGTCCACAGCGGATGCAGGCCGGAGACGGCGTACATCCAGGCCGTTCCGTCGGTGTTGGCGTTGCCGATGAGGGTGTCGCGGGCCTCGGGCAGCGTCGCCAGGTAGGCGAACGCCTGCAGGTCCCTGTCGTCGATCATGACCTGGTCGTACTTCTCGCCGATCAGGTGTCGGTGCCGGGGGAAGTAGTGCCACGCCATGCCGATCGGCACCACGACGAGGATCACGGCGGTGGCGACGTGGCACGCGCGGGCGCTCAGGCGGGGAGTCAGTCGCCGCAGACCCGCCAGCGCGGCCGAGGTGAGGGTGAACAGCGCGATGCCCGCCATCGGGGCGAGCAGCAGCGTCACCACCCCGGACAGTCGGCGCGGATCGCTGTAGAACAGGTCGGTGAACATGGCGGTGACCGTGCCGAGCGGCCCGCCGAACGGGTCGGACGAGTGCACGATCGAATACACCAGGATCAGCCAGATGGCGGCGGGCCACCAGATCCTCTTGACCAACAGGATCACGAAGCCGATCGCCGCGAGCGCGATGAGTGCGTTCTGGATCGGATAGTCGTTGAGATGGCGGGTGTGCTGCACGACCGCGTCGAACAGCGCCTTCCTCTTGCCCTGGTGGGTGTCGAACTCGTGTCCCGCGATGATCTCGGCCTGCTGCAGCACGCCGACGAACTGAGGGAGCAGCAACGCCACCGTCGGCGCACCGACCGCAGCGAGGCTGACGAAGTCCGCCAGCCTGCCGCGGACGGGCCGCCAGAGCCCCTCGGCCAGCCACCACACCACGACGAAGAGGACCGTCACGACGCCGCCGGTGATGTGCACGGAGAAGACCCCGAGCAGCGCGAGGACCGCCAGCGGGATGCGGTCGCGGTGTCGCACCGCCGAGACGATCAGCACGGTCGTGGGCACCGCGAGCCCGTAGGCCGCGAGGTTGGGCATGGAGGCCGTGTCGAACTCGACGTACGGGATTGCGGTGAACGACGCGGACAGTGCCGCGGCGGCCGCGGCCGAGCCTGCCGTCTGCCACTGGCCGACGTTGCGCGAGCGGAACAGGTGCCAGGTCAGCGCGGCCGCGCTCACGGGGAACAGCCAGACCGAGGCCGCCAGCGAGTTCAACGTGTACGCGGTGGTCGCGGTGGCGCCCGTGAGCTGGCACTGGATCGCGGCGAGGGCATGGAATGCCGACGGGTAGTACAGCGCGGCGTGCGTTTCGACGTTGCGCAGCTCGCCCATGTGGGTGGGCGACGCCTGACCGGTCTCGACGATGAAGCGGACGGTGTTGGCGTGCCAGACCGAATCCCAGGTGCTCGGAATCGATTGCCAGTGAGGCATGCCACGAATTGCTGCGAATGTGATCAACGCCGCACCGAGAACCACGCCCGCGGCGACCACCAGCGCTGGCCCGATGGCCATCGGGTTGCCTGCGGCGGTGCGGTGGCGGTAGTTCGCGAGCGCCGCCTGCACACCCGCGACGACTGCCACCACGATCAGTAAGGCGAGCAGCGCGGTCAACAGGTTCCATGGGATGCCGACCGCGCCCAACGGAAGGGTTGCGAGGGCCACCGTGCCGTAGGTCAGCGCCGGGCCCACCGCGACGGCGACCGGCCAGGTTAGCTGAGCCGTTCGCGCGATGATTGCCCCGGGGATGACTAGCAACAACAGGGCCACTAGCACCCCGGACGCCAAGCTCACTGGACTAGTATGACCGGCTAGGTGATCTGGTCCGTCAGGGCGTGTGCGCGGGCGGGCACCACCGAAAACATTCTCGAAGGTGGCAGGCATGGCATATGACGTCGCCCGGGTGCGTGGTCTGCACCCGTCGCTGGGCGACGGCTGGGTGCACTTCGACGCGCAGAACGGGATGCTGCTGCCCGACTCGGTGGCGACGACGGTGTCGACTGCCTTCCGTGGCTCGATGACCACGGGTCAGGGTCCCCATCCGGCCGCCACGCGCAGTGCGGCGGTGCTGCAGGCGGCCCGCCAGGCGATTGCCGACTTCGTCGGCGGTGATCCACGTGGCGTCGTGCTCGGCGCCGACCGCGCGATCCTGCTCACCTCACTCGCCGAAGCGTCGTCCTCGCGGGTGGGGCTCGGTCACGAGCTCGTCGTGACACGGCTGGACGACGAGGCCAACATCGCCCCCTGGCTAAGGGCCGCGAATCGGTACGGCGCCAAGGTCAAGTGGGCCGAGGTGGACATCGAGACGGGTGAACTGCCGGCCTGGCAGTGGGAATCCCTGATCGACAAGCCGACCAAGCTGGTCGCCATCACGTCGGCGTCATCGGCCATCGGCGCGGTCACCGACCTGCGTCCGGTGACCAAGTTGCTGCACGAGAACGGCGGCACGGTCGTGCTCGACCATTCGGCCGCCGCCCCGTACCGGCTGATCGACATCAACGAGATCGAGGCCGACGTACTCGCGGTCAACACCGTCGCCTGGGGCGGGCCGCCAATCGGCGCGCTGGTGTTCCGCGATCCGTCGACGATCGAATCGTTCGGCGTCGTGTCGCTCGACCCGTTCGCCACCGGGGTCGAACGGTTGGAGATGGGCACCCATCAGTTCGGCATGCTCGCCGGCGTGGTCGCCAGCGTCGAGTACCTGGCGTCGCTCGACGAGTCGGCGTCCGGCAGCCGTCGCGAGAGACTCTCCGTCTCAATGCAATCGGCCGCCGCCTACATGGACCGACTGTTCGACTACCTGCTGACGTCACTGCGTTCGCTACCTCTGGTGATGGTGATCGGCCAGCCCGAGGTGCGCATCCCGGTGCTGAGCTTCGCCCTCAACGGCGTGCCCGCAGCGCGGGTGGTTCAGCGACTCGCCGACAACGGTGTGCTGGCATCGCTCAACACGACGTCGCGCGTGCTCGACCTCATCGGAGTCAACGACATCGGTGGCGCGGTTACGGTGGGCCTTGCGCATTACAACACCATGGCCGAGGTGGACCAGCTGGTTCGCGCGCTGGCCTCACTGGGCTAATCCCGTACGCGCAGAAGCACTTTCCCGTGCGCGTCGCCGGAGGCGAGTAGTCGGTGCGCTTCGGCGGCCTGCTCGATCGGCAACTCCGCGCCGATGATGGGGCGCACCCGGCCGTCGGCGATCATCGGCCAGACGTTGGCAACCACCGACTCGACGACGGCACTCTTGCCCGACGGCCCGTCCACCGGTCGCGAGCGCAGCGCGGTCGAGATCACGCCCGCCCGCTTGGCCATCAGCTTGGCGAGGTTGAGTTCGGCCTTGACGCCGCCCTGGAATCCGATGATGACGAGCCGACCGTCGGGCGCCAGCGCATCGACGTTGCGGTCGAGGTAGGACGCGCCCATCAGGTCCAGGATCACGTCGGCGCCAGCACCGGCGGTCTCGGCGCGGATGCGCTCGACGAAGTCCTCGTCGCGGTAGTTGATGGTCACGTCGGCGCCGAGTTCGCGGCAGACCACGAGCTTCTCGGCCGATCCGGCGGTGACCGCCACCCGGCACGCAAGCGCGTGGGCAACCTGGATGCCATGGGTCCCGATGCCGCTCGCGCCGCCGTGAAAGAGCACGGTCTGCCCCGGCGACAGGTGCGCCGTCATGCCCAGGTTCGACCAGACGGTGCACGCCACCTCGGGGAGTCCCGCGGCGTGGTGAAGGTCGACCCCGTCGGGGATGGGCATGACCTGACCGGCGGGCACCGCGACCCGCTCGGCGTAGCCGCCGCCCGACAGCAACGCGCACACCGGTTGCCCGACCGCCCACGTCGTGACACCGGGGCCGAGGGCTGAGACACGGCCCGACACCTCGAGGCCGAGGATCGGGCTGGCGCCCGGCGGCGGTGGATAGTTGCCGGAGGCCTGCAGCAGGTCGGCTCGATTGATCCCAGCGGCAACGACGTCGATGACGATTTCGCCCTCATCCGCGGAGACGTCGGGGACTTCTCGCCAGGCCAGGTCAGTCGCCGATTCGGCGACGATCGCACGCATTTCGATAACGCTACTACCCGCTCGGTGCGGTCCTATTATGTCGCCATGGGGGAGATGATTGCGGGGCGGACGGCGAGCACGATGTCCGGCCTCGACATAGGTGAACAAAGGGCGTGGCAGAACTTTCTCGATGCCGCGCTCCGGCTCTACGCGACGTTGAATCGGGAGTTGGTCGACGAGCATCGGCTGACTCTCAACGATGTGCGGCTGCTCGACGTTCTCGACAGATCGCCGACCGGCTCGGCACGCATGGGGGACCTGGCCGACGAGCTGATGTCGTTGCCCAGCAGGGTGACTCGACAGATACATCGGCTCGAGACACACCGTCTGGTCAGTCGGTGCTCGAGCCCCGAGGACGGCAGGGGTGTGCTCGCGACCATCACCGACGACGGTCGGCAGGTGCTGGGATCGGCGATGTCGACGTACGGCGACGGCGTGCGCACCCACTTCCTGAGTCTGTTGTCGCGGACTCAGACGGCGGCGATGGGGGACAACTGCAGGCGGATCGGCGTCGCTCTGCGGTCCAATGAGACGCCCGCGAGGGTGGGACGGGTGTAGACGCCTTAGAGTTGTCGGCGGTGGCGTGGCAGAGCGGCCTAATGCACTCGCCTTGAAAGCGAGAGACGGCT
>NZ_JBOGDD010000302.1:0-2085 GCF_050701675.1 Mycobacterium sp.
GTTCCGGTCTCGGCGTTGTCGGTGGCGATGTCGTCATTGACGAGCACCCTCCGCACGGGGATGCCATCGCTTACGAGCCGTTCGGCCGCGATCCCGAAGTTGATGCGGTCCCCGGTGTAGTTCTTGACGATATGTAATACCCCGTCGGGCCCAGCGACCTGGCGACTGGCCGCGTACACCTGCCGGTTGTGGGGCGAGGCGAAGACGCGGCCGGGGGCCACCGCGTCCAGCATCCCGCGTCCGACGAATCCGGCGTGCAACGGCTCATGACCGGAACCTCCGCCGGAGATCAGTCCGACCCGCCGTCCCGGCGATCGCTGCTTGGTGATCACCGCGGCCGGGTCGCTCAGCACCGTGACGATATCGTCGTGTAGCCGGCCAAAACCGCGCAACGCCAGATCGACGACGTCTGCGCCGCCGTCAGGCAGGAAGAGTCTGCTCATTACCTATCTTTCATACTGGGTGGGTCGTGTACATAATCGCTTTCAACGCATCGACGAAACCGTGCACGGTGTCGTCATCGGTCTCGTGAGAGCACATCCACCGCACCTCGCCGGTGGCAGGATTCCAGGTCTGGTAACTGGCGATCTGACGTAGTTTTTTCTCTACCTCGGTCGGTACTATCGCGAATACGGCGTTGGCTTGTGTCGGTTGGGTGACGTTTACTCCGGGAATGTCCTCGACAAGGTTTCGCAGCAGTGCCGCTTGCTGATTGGCGTGCCGGGCCGACCGAAGCCAGAGGTCATCTTCGAGCAATGCGATGAACTGTGCAGAGATATAGCGCATTTTCGATGCCAGCTGCATCGTATATTTCCGAATATAGTTCACGCCCGCACAGCGCTCAGGATTGAGCACCACTACGGCTTCGCCGAAAAGCATTCCGTTCTTGGTACCACCGAGCGATATGACATCGACCCCTACGTCGGTAGTCAGTGCCGATAGCGAAGTACCCAGTGCAGCAGCAGCGTTAGCGAGTCGCGCCCCGTCGAGATGCACTGACATCCCCAACCCGTGGGCCATCGTGGAGATCTCGGCAATCTCGGTCGGGGTGTACACCGTGCCGAGTTCGGTGCTCTGGGTGATCGACACGACAGACGGCTGCGCATGATGCTCGTTCCCGAAGTTCTGGGCCAGCTCCCGGACATCTGCGGGGGTGAGTTTTCCGTCCCGGGTCTGCGCGGCGAGAAGCTTGAGACCAGCTACCCGCTCTGGGGCGCCACATTCATCGGTGTTGATGTGTGCGGACTGAGCGCAGATGACGCCACCCCACGACGGTTGCATGGACTGCAGCGCGACGACGTTCGCGCCGGTGCCGTTGAACACTGGAAAAGCTGTTGCCGCGGAACCAAAATGGGACTTGATCACGTCCTGCAGGCGCGTGGTGTATCGGTCACCGCCATAGCTGGCTTCTTCTCCGCGGTTGGCCGCCATCAGTGCCTCGAGCACTTCAGGATGGGCTCCAGCCCAGTTATCCGAAGCAAGGATGTAATGGTGGTCGGCGGTCATCGAATGCGACTCTCACTCTCGCTTGTGGTTTCGTCCGCTTGCACACCGGTCGCCCAGTCGATACCCAGTGCAAGCAGCGTGCTCGGTTTGGGCCTTCCTCGAAGGTCCCAGCCGACGAGTTCGTAGTACAGCTGCAGAGATTCATCGAATTCCGAACGATCCAGAATCGCGCCCCGGTTCCGGCCCGCATCCACCGGCTCCTCGAAGAAGCGATCAGGCAGCCGGTCAGCTTCGCTACCGATACCTTCCCGCTGGTTGTATACGCGCATCAGGTTCCATCGGCGCCGGCCCCACAGGAATATCTCAGAATCGCTTGTTAGCCAACCAGTTACAGCATAGACGAGGCGGGCGACCTTCCGTTGCGTCAGCTCCCGCATCGGAGGTCCGGCGAAGAGGCAGATGCCCAGAGCATCCAGTCCGCTCCACAGCTCCAACAATGTCACCGTGCGGGCTACCCGAGCCCCATCCAACCGGGCCATGGGTTCCCAGTCGTATGTGCCAAGGGTCGGCATCTGCGCCAAGCCGTTCGCCGGCCCGTCGACCGGGTCGAAATCGATGTCGTGTTCCACGATCTCGTAC
>NZ_JBOGDD010000303.1:0-6425 GCF_050701675.1 Mycobacterium sp.
GCGAGGATCGTTGCCATGGTCATGCCCCCAACATCTCGCGCGCCGCACTGATCCGCCCTCGTGCGTCGACTCGCTCGCAGCACTCGACGTATTGTCTTGCCCGCTCGGCATATTGGGACGAGTTGCCCTCGGCCCTTGCCAACAGCGCACGCGATTTCAGCCACCACAGGTCCAATGCGGGGATGCCGGGCCGACGGGACTGCCACTCGTCGATGACGAGACGGACCTCGGCGAGGTCGGTGGGCGCTCGTCGCTCGATGAGGAGTTCGACGAGGACTTCGGCGGGACAGCCGATGAACACCCGACTTCCGCGATCCAGATGGCGGCCGACCAGATGACGAAGTTCGTCGATTGCCTGGTCACGTCGCCCGCTGCGCGCGGTGTCCAACGCCAGGTCGGTTTGAATGCAGGAAAGGACCATCATCAGCGCATTGGTCTTCTGGACACTCGCACTCGCCCGTCGGAGGAGGTCGATCGCCTCGTCGCGTGAACCATTCCTGGCGCGCAACAGGACGGCTCCGTAGGCCCACTGTGCGACGGTGATGCCCGCGAGGTCACCGAAGAACTCTGCGCGCCGCAGTGCGGCAGGCATCTCCGCTGTCAGGTCGTCGGTCTGGTAAAGACCCAGCGTGGCCGCCGAGGCCCAGTAGATCAGGATGTACGCGTATCTGATCGACGCCAGCCCGCGCGCTCGGTCCGTCGCCTCTCGAAGACGTCGCCTGCCCCGCTCGACGTCGCCGAGACAGATTTCGAGGAAGCCAGCGAGCGCGTCGGCCGAGGCGACCTCTTCCACGGGCGCCTCGGGCGCCAAGGCATCTATCGACTCGACTACCCGCAGCGCAGCGTCGAACTCGCAGTTGGCGAACCGCCCGAAGGCAACCGCGTTGAGGATGATGCTCATGGCGGCCGAGTCGCAGTCGAGGCCCTCGACCATCGCCTCGAGTTCCGTTGTCAGCGCCGCTGCCTCGGTCACCCTGGTGTCGTTGATGGTCAACGACCAGATGCGTCCTGCCGTGGCGATCGCCAGCGACAACACATCACCGGCAGGTATCGCCAGCTCACGGAGTTCGCGGTAGCGCTCCTCGGCTTCGGCATCCTCGCCGACGAGGAACGCCGTCGACGTCAGCATGGTGCGTGGGGCGATTCGAATCGCGGTGGCGTCGTGGTCGTCGGGCAGCCGGTCGGCGATGTTGCGTGCGCTCTCCCATTGCAGACGTGCGGCTTGGAGGTCACGCGGTCGAAGCCATTCCGCCGCGCGCATGTGCCAGTGGTACGCCTCGGCGAGGTGGCCTGCCGCCTCGAGGTGGGTGGCGATCAGGGCGGCCCTCTCGTCGGCGTTATCCGGGTTGTGGGCTGCGATCGCGGCGGCGAGCCTGCGATGGGCCTCTGACCGGTTCGCGCTCAGCTGCGACTCGTACGCCACCGTGCGGACCAGTGGGTGGCTGAAGCAATAGCGTTGTCGCGGCACGAATTCCGTCTGGACGATCAACTCCGCCGACACGAGCTCGGCCAGCTGCGGAGGTTCGGTGTCCGGTCGCAGCACCCGCAGGGTGTCGATCTCGAACTGGGTGCCGATCACCGCGGCGGCGTTCAGGATCGACTTCGTCTCGGCGGGAAGTCGGTCGATGCGCGCCGCGAGCACCGCTTGCACGGTAGCCGGGACGCCGATCTCGTCGACTTCGCCCGTCAGCCGGTAGGCGCCACGACTTCCGGCGAGCACACCGCGGCCGGCCAGGTCTCGGACGATCTCCTCGACGAAGAACGGGTTACCGGCTGCAACGGCTGCGATCCGTTGTGCCAGCCGCGCCAGCGACGGGTCGGCTCCGAGAATCTGGCCGACCAGACGCACTGCCACTGAGTCCGTCAGCGGCTGCAGCGTGATCGTTCGATCGGAATGGCCGTGTAGCGCTCCCTTGAATTCTGGTCGGTAGGTCGTGACGAACATCGATGTCGTTGCGTGGAGTGTGGCGGCGAAGTCGGCGAGCACGTCGTCGCTCGGCGCGTCGATCCATTGGATGTCCTCCACGACGAAGACGGTTCGGGCGGGGCGGCCCTGGACGGCCCGCGCCAGCACGTCGACCAACCGGCGGCGCCTGCCGTCGACGCTGACCTCCAGTCTCGGTGCGTCGGCGTCGGCCACGCCCAGCGCCTCGAACAGGATCTGCGCGTCGGCAGAACCCGGTGTGAGCGACCCATCACACTGGGTCGCCACGTGCGCGCGGGCCGCGACGTCGCCGAGGTCCGCCACGCTGAACATGGCCTGCAGCAACCTGGACAACGTGCCGAATGCCACGTTGGTGGTGTGCGCTTCGCAGCGGGCAACGACGACGTCGGCGTTCTGACTGGTTGCGATCGTGGTGAACTCGCTGATCAGGCGACTCTTGCCGACTCCAGGGGCGCCGACGATTCCGGCGTGGCCGCCTCGGCGAGCATCGAATAGAGCGCGCAGCGACCGCATCTCGCCGTCCCGGCCAAGGAGGGCGCCTTCGCTGCGCCCCAACACCATCCGTTCCGACTCCACTGCCAGGAGCCGGCGTGCGGGCACCAGCTCGTCCGTGCCCTTGATGGCGACGTCCTCGATCGGCCCCTGCTGGGTGGCGTCCTCGACGAGTCGCGCGGTGGACAGCGAGCACAGCACTCCGCCGGGAGGCGCGGCCGCCTCCATGCGCTGCGCCATGCCGACGGGATGGCCGACGGCGGTGTATCTGCCCGGTCCCGAGCCGATCTCGCCTGCGATCACCTCACCGGAGTTCAGTCCAACGCGGACCTGGAGCGCCTCGCCGTCCCTGAGGAGCACCTCGGATGCGAGGTGCGAGGCGTGGGATTGGATCTCCAGAGCGGCGACGCACGCGCGTAGAGCATGATCCTCGAGTGCCGCCGGGGCGCCGAACAGCGCCATCAAGCCGTCACCGGTGAACTTGTCGACGGTTCCCTGGTAGCGCTGGACCACCGCGGCCGCCCGGTTGAACAACTCGTTCATCAACTCCTGGAGTCGCTCGCCGTCCAGCGCCGCCGCGAGCCTCATCGAGCCGACGACGTCGGCGAACAGCACCGTCACCTGCTTGTGCTCGCCCGTGGTCGATCGTGGGGCCATGGGTGAGCCGCACACGTCGCAGAAGCGCGACCGGGCCCGCAGATCGTTGCCGCAGGACCCGCACCGATCTGTGACGTCAGCGACTGGACTGGTCATCCCCCGTGTTCTTCCCAACCGTCAATACGGGTCCATAGTCCCGCACGAGGCGACGGTGTGGTTCGGATCTGACAACCGGGGCTGCGTCGCCCATGGCGGTTTGGCAGGCTGGCACCCGTGCCTGACTCCAGCATCTCGGCCATCTACGTGGCGTCGCCCGAGGGTGACACCGGCAAGTCGACCATCGCGCTGGGCATCCTTCACCGGCTCGCGGCGACCGTCGCGAGGGTGGGGGTCTTCCGGCCTATCACGCGAATGGGCCAGGACCGGGACTACATCCTGGAGCTCCTGCTGGCCCACACCACGGCGGGCCTGCCCTACGACGAGTGCGTCGGGGTCAGCTACCAACAGCTGCACGAGGATCCGGACGCCGCCCTTTCGGAGATCGTCGACCGCTACCACCGCGTCGCCGAGAGGTGCGACGCGGTGGTGATCGTCGGCAGCGACTACACCGACGTGGCCTCACCAAGCGAGCTGTCGGTCAATGCGCGCATCGCCGTCAACCTCGGTGCACCCGTCGTCCTTGCGGTGCGGGCCAAGGACCGCACCCCCGATGAGGTCGTCCACGTCGTGGAGCTGTGTCTCGCCGAACTCTCCGGACAGCACGCCCACACCGCCGCGGTCGTCGCCAACCGCTGCGACCCTTCTGAGCTGACCGCTGTCGCGGAAGCGCTCGAGCGGGTGGCCCCGAAGAGTTACGTGCTGCCCGAGGAACCGCTTCTCGTCGCACCGTCGGTGGCTGAACTGCGCGACGCGGTCGGCGGGACGTTGACGAGCGGCGACGAGGACCTACTGGGCCGTGAGGCGCTCGGGGTGCTGGTGGCGGGGATGACGGCCGAGCACGTCCTCGAGCGGCTTCGCGAGGGGATGGCCGTGATCACGCCCGGCGACCGTTCCGACGTAGTGCTCGCAGTCGCGAGTTCGCATGCTGCAGAGGGATTTCCGTCGCTTTCGTGCATCATCCTCAACGGGGGGATGCCGCTGCATCCGTCGATCGCCGCCCTGGTGGCCGGCCTCGGCCTGCGGATGCCGATCCTCACCACCGAACTCGGCACCTACGACACGGCGCGCGCGGTGGCGCAGGCCAGGGGGCGGGTGACCGCGGCGTCGGACCGCAAGGTCGACACCGCGCTGACCTTGGTGGACACTTACGTCGATACGGCGGATCTGATTGCGCAGCTGTCGATTTCGGTGCCGTCGGTGGTGACGCCGCAGATGTTCACCTACCAGCTGCAGGACCGGGCCAAGTCCGATCGCAGGCGGGTTGTCCTGCCAGAAGGCGACGACGATCGCATCCTCAGGGCGGCAGGCCGCCTGCTTCAGCGTTCGGTTGCCGATCTCACCATTCTCGGCGACGAACCAGCGGTCCGGGCGCGCGCAGCCGAACTCGGTGTCGATATCTCGGCCGCCGACGTCATCGATCCGCGCACCAGCGAGCTGTGCGATCGGTTTGCCGAACAGTACGCGGAGCTGCGCAAGCACAAGGGCGTCACGGTCGAGCAGGCCCGCGAGATCATCCACGACGTCTCGTATTTCGGGACAATGCTGGTACACAACGACATGGTCGACGGCATGGTGTCCGGGGCGAAGCACACCACGGCGCACACGGTGAAGCCCGCATTCGAGATCATCAAGACGCTCCCGGACGTGTCCACGGTGTCGAGCATCTTCCTGATGTGCCTTGCCGACCAGGTGCTCGCGTACGGCGACTGCGCCATCGTGCCCGACCCGACGGCCGAGCAGCTCGCCGACATCGCGATCTCGTCCGCCCGCACGGCCGCGCAGTTCGGCATCGACCCCAGGGTGGCGATGCTGTCGTACTCGACCGGTACCTCTGGGACGGGTGCCGACGTCGACAAGGTAAGGACGGCAACGGAACTGGTGCGCTCACGGGAGCCCGACCTGCTGGTGGAGGGGCCCATCCAGTACGACGCGGCGGTGGAGCCGTCCGTGGCGGCGACCAAGATGCCCGATTCGTTGGTCGCGGGCCGTGCGACGGTGCTGATCTTTCCCGACCTCAACACCGGCAACAACACCTACAAGGCCGTGCAGCGCAGCGCGGGCGCGATCGCGATAGGGCCGGTGCTGCAGGGGCTGAACAAACCGGTAAACGACCTGTCGCGGGGAGCCCTCGTCGAGGACATCGTCAATACCGTCGCCATCACCGCGATCCAGGCGCAGGACAAGTGAGCGCGCCGCACACCGTACTGGTGCTCAACTGCGGTTCGTCGTCACTGAAATACGCCGTCGTCGAACCGGATTCGGGACGCCAGATTGCGGACGGGATCATCGAGCGGATCGGTCAGGACACTTCGTCTCCTGCCGATCACGAGGCGGCCCTGCGGGCAGCGTTCGACGAGCTGTCCGAGTCCGGTCTGCACCTCGACTCGCTCGGTCTGGTCGCGGTCGGACACCGGGTCGTGCACGGCGGGCCCGACCTCTACCGGCCGACGCTCGTCGATGACGCCCTGATCAGCACGCTCGAGAGGCTCGCCCCACTGGCTCCGTTGCACAACCCGCCCGCGATTCTCGGCATCGAGGTCGCGCGCAGGGTGCTGCCGGATCTTCCGCACGTCGCGGTCTTCGACACGGCCTACTTCCACGACCTGCCCGCCGCCGCGGCGACCTACGCGATCGACCGGGACGTGGCTGCCCGGTGGGACATTCGCCGCTACGGCTTCCACGGTACGTCGCACCGATACGTCAGCGAGCAGGCAGCCGAGTTCCTCGGGGTGCCGCTGGAGTCGCTGAGTCAGATCGTGCTGCATCTGGGCAACGGCGCGTCGGCGTCGGTGATCGTGGGGGGCAGGCCGATCGACACCTCGATGGGCCTGACGCCGATGGAGGGTCTGGTGATGGGCACCCGGTCCGGGGACGTCGACCCCGGCGTCATCATGTACCTCGCGCGCACGGCTGGGATGAGCATGGAGGACATCGAGACGATGCTCAACCGCCGCTCCGGAGTGCTGGGGCTCGGCGGTGAGATCGACTTCCGGGAGCTGCACCGGCTCATCGAATCCGGGGACGCCGATGCGCAATTGGCATACGACGTCTACATCCACCGGCTCCGCAAGTACATCGGGTCCTACATGGCGCTGCTCGGCACCACCGACGTCATCACGTTCACCGCGGGAGTCGGCGAGAACGACGCCGCGGTGCGCCGGGATGCGCTGAGCGGACTCGCCCCGCTCGGCATCGAACTCGACGAACACCTCAACGACTCCCCGGCCAGGAG
>NZ_JBOGDD010000304.1:0-3639 GCF_050701675.1 Mycobacterium sp.
CGTCCGAACCGCCCGTCGGCGCGATGGCCGCCGCCGCGGAGCATCTCGCCGAGATTCGCGCCGCGATCGGCCGCGAGGATCTGGCCGCCAAGCGCGCCCACCCCGCCGGACGGCCGACCGCCATCAACCTGGCGTGGCGGATGGCGATCACCGCGGCCACTGTCGCGCACCCCTCCGATGATCCCGGGTGGCCAATGGTGGGCTCGGTAGTGGTTGCTCTGCAGGAAGACTCGGTGCCCGACGACGACGCGGCCGCGGATGCGGTTGCGGTCGGCAACGCCGTCGCCACGAAGATCGTCGCGGCACTGGACTCGACCGCGACCGCGGATCGGTGGAGCCGCGTCGGCGTGGCGGGTGTCATCGGAGCCGGTGCCGCCGCAGGACGACTGCTGCGACTCGACGAGGCCGCGCTGCGCAATCTCCTTGGGCTGTGCGCCACCCAGGCGGCGGGCCTGCGCGCCGTCGACGGGTCCCGGGCCGGCGTGCTGCAGGTGGCCAAGGCCGCTGCCGACGCGGTCGAGGCCGGGGTGCTCGCCCAGTGCGGCTTCACCTCGTCGGCCGACGGATTCGGAGGACGCAGAGGACTTCTCGCTCTCCTGGCGCCCGGCGCCGACTGGCCAGAAGGCAGTGGCCCGACGTGGCCAACGACGAACGATCGCTGAACGGCGATCAGGCAGGTAAGGGAGGTCGACGATGACCCAGACCGGCAGTGCCCCCGCAGAGGCCGCGTACGACGATTCGGACTCGGGCGAACCCGAACACTCGGTGCTGTCCACCGCGCCCCTGGCCCAGGCCGGCCTCGGACTCGTCGCGGCAGGGTTCGGCGTCGTTGCGCTGATCGATGCCACCGGGCTCGACATGTTCGGCGCCAAGGGGGTGCCGGGACCGGGGTTCTTCCCGGTGTCGCTGTCCGTCGCGGTCATCGTCCTCGGCCTGCTGCAGGTTGCGGTGTCCATCGCGCGCGGAGTGCGGCGCGGACTCGGTCCGTCGGGGCAGATGCGAGGCGTCAGTAGCGAACTGCTGCGCGCCGCCTACGTGTGGTTGGGCTTCCTCGTCAGCCTCGTGCTGATGCCTCTCGTCGGATTCGTGCCAGCCACGATCCTGCTCATCGCGTACCTGGTGCTGGCCGTGGAGCGGATCAGGGGTCTCAAGGCAGTGCTGGTGATCGTCGTCGTGCCGCTGGCGGCTTACGCACTCTTCGTGTTCGTCCTTGGCGTCGAGCTGCCGGCGTCCACGCTCTTCGAGGGCGCGTGAACCGCCCCGGTCAACGCGATGCCATGGCGGCATCGTGGAAGGAGATCTGATGGATGCAGTACAGAACCTGCTGAACGGGTTCGCCGCGGCGTTCACCCCCATGAACCTGTTCTGGGTCGCCGTCGGTGTGGTGATCGGCACCCTGATCGGCATCCTGCCCGGGCTGGGACCGCCTGCCACGCTGGCGATCCTGTTGCCGGTCACGATCAGCCTTCCCCCGGCAACCGGTTTGATCATGATGGCGGGTATCTATCACGGCGCCAAGTTCGCGGGGGCCACCACGTCGATCCTGCTGAACATTCCCGGTGAGACGTCGTCGGTGGTGTTGTGTCTGGACGGGCATCCATTGGCCCGCAAGGGCCGCGCAGGGGCAGCGATGGGCATGTCGGCGATCGCCGGCTTCATCGCGAGCACCTTCGGAGTCATCGCCCTGACCTTCGCCGCACCCTTCGTCGCGAACCTTGCGCTCGGCTTCGGCCCGCCCGAGTACGCCGCGCTGATGGCCTTCGGACTGCTGCTGGTCATCCTGTTGGCCAGTGAGTCGCCCATCAAGGGGTTCCTCTCGATGTGCATCGGACTACTGGTCTCCACCATCGGCATCGACATCTTCACCGGTCAGCAGCGGCTCACCTTCGGCACGCCCGCCCTGTACGACGGCATCGAGTTCATCGCCATCAGCGTCGGACTGTTCGCGGTCGGCGAGGTGTTGCTCAACGTCGAGAAGAAGATGGAGCGGCCGATCTTCGAGGTGCCGAAGGGCATTCGGAACCTGCTGCCCACCAAGGCCGATCTCAAACAGTCCCGCCTGGCCATCGCGCTTGGTTCGGTCTTCGGGTTCTTCATCGGTGCGCTGCCAGGCGGCGGTTCGACCGTCGCCTCGTTCCTCTCGTATGCGTTGGTGAAGAAGACCAGCAAGACTCCGGAACGCTTCGGCAAGGGTGCGATCGAGGGGGTGGCGGGCCCAGAGGCGGCCAACAACTCCGAGTCGAGCGCCGCCATGATCCCGCTTCTCTCCCTTGGAATTCCTGGTACGGCCAGCACCGCGGTGATGCTGGCGGCGCTGCTGCTCTACGGATTCCAGCCGGGGCCACTGCTGTTCACCGAGCATCCCGAGATCGGCTGGCCGGTGATCGCCAGCCTGTACATCGGCAACGTCATGCTGTTGATCCTGAACCTGCCGATGATCCCGGTGTGGGTGAAGATCCTGAAGATCCCGTACTGGGCGCTGTACCCGGCGATCCTGGTGCTCGCGGTGGTCGGCGTCTACAGCGTGCGCAGCTCGATGACCGACGTGTACATGATGGTCGGGTTCGGTCTTCTCGGCTACCTGTTCGGCAAGTTCGGGGTCCCCTCGGCGCCGCTGCTCATGGCGTTCGTCCTCGGACCCATGGCGGAGAACGCCGTCCGCCAGTCGCTGGTGCTGTCGGACAACAACCCGATGATCTTCCTGGAACGGCCGATCTCGGCGACGATCTTCGGCGCCGCGGTGATAATCGGAGTCATCCTGGTCGTGACGGGACGGCGCCGCAAGGCAGTGCAGGCAACGGTTCTGGCTTCGCAGCAGACCGACCTCGTCGAAGCAAGGGGCGAATGATGAACCGTTCACACCCGGTTCCGCAGCGGCAATTCTCGCGGCGGAGCATGCTGATCGGGACCGCGACCGCGACGGCACTCGTGCTGTCCGGCTGTGGCCTTCAGCGCGGTGGCATGAACAACGGCGTACCCGGCCGCACCCAGGTGGTCGTGCACACCGGCCCAGGCGGCGGTAGCGACGTGTTCGCCCGCCAGATCGTCAAACTGCTGAAGTCCGACGGTCTGGTCGACGACAACTGGCCGGTGCGCAACCAGACCGAGGGGTCGAGCATCGGAGCGATGTCGTACCTCCGCGGGCGCAAGGGCAAGACCGACACGATCGCCGCGGTGACGCCCACCTGGCTGGTCACTCCGCTGACGCTGGCGGGTGCCTCGGTGTCGATCACCGAATTGCAGCCGATCGCCGCCCTCCTCGTCGAGCCGCAGATCGTCGCGGTGCGTGCCGATTCCGCCTATCACACGATGAAGGACTTCGTGACCGATGCCCAGCGCAACCCCGACCGACTGGTGCAGGTCGGCGGATCCATCACGGCGACGGACTCGCTCACCGGCAAGGCACTGCAGGCCAAGACGGGAACCCAGTGGAAGTTCCTGTCGTTCTCCGACAGCGGCCAGCGCATAGCGGCACTGCTACGCAACGACGCTCAGATGATGATCGGCGCATCGACCGACTTCGTCGACCAGGTCAAGGTCGGGGCGATCAGGGTGATCGCCACGGTCGCGGATCGCAAGGTCTCGACCTTCCCCGAGCTGACCTCGATCAAGGCACAGGGAATCGACGCGGGTGAGCTG
>NZ_JBOGDD010000305.1:0-3338 GCF_050701675.1 Mycobacterium sp.
CTCGTGCTCGACGTGCTGCGCAGCCTCGGCGCACGCGTCGACGTCGAGATGGCCGAGGACACCCAGGTGGCGCGATGACGACGTACCTCGTCCCGCTGATCCTCATCGGCGGCCTCACCAGCACCGGGGTCTACCTTCTATTGGAACGCAATCTGACCCGAATGTTGTTGGGGCTGTTGCTGGTCGGCAATGCCGTCAACCTCCTGATCCTGACCGTCGGCGGGCCGTCGGGCAATCCGCCGGTCCGGGGCCGGACCACCGGGGGCGAGACCGCCACGGCAGACCCGTTGGCGCAGGGCATGATCCTCACTGCGATCGTCATCTCGATGGGCATCGCGGCGTTCGTGCTAGCCCTGACCTACCGGTCGTACCGGCTCTCGAGGGCCGAGGAGGTGGCCATCGACCCGGAGGACGCCCGCGTCTCGCAGCTGTCGGAACGCGCGGCCGCCGCCATCGAGGAGGACGTCCAACACCCCGATGCGCACCGTGACACCGACGAGCCAGACGAGCTCGACGCGCTGCCCGGCCACGACGGTTCCCGATGAGCGCCTCGACGGTGCTGACGCCGCTGCCCGTGCTCATCCCGACGCTCGCCGCGGCCGCCACGTTGTTCGCCGGTCGCAGGCCGCGGCTGCAGCGCGCCATCGCGGTGCTGGCCCTGGTCGCCGTGGTGACGGTATGCGCGACCTTGGTCTACCTGGCCGACCGCGACGGCACCATTGCCGTGCACGTCGGCGGATGGGGCCAGACCGTGCCGGGCATGGGCCCGCTCGGCATCGTCCTGGTCGTGGACCGGCTCTCGTCTTTGATGCTGCTGGTGTCGGCGATCGTGCTGCTGGCGGTGGTCTTCTACGCCATCGGGCAGGGCATCCGCGACGGCGACGAACGCCAGCCCGTCTCGATCTTCCTGCCCACCTACCTGGTTCTGTCGGCAGGCGTGTGCACCGCATTCCTGGCGGGCGATCTGTTCAACCTCTTCGTCGGCTTCGAGGTGTTGCTGTCGGCGAGCTTCGTGCTGCTGACCATCGGCGCCAGCACCGACCGGGTGCGCGCAGGCATCGCCTACGTGATGGTGTCGATGGTGTCGTCGTTGATCTTCCTGATCGGCATCGCGCTGATCTACGCGGCGACGGGCACCCTCAACATGGCCGAGATCGCCGTCCGGCTCGACGACGTCCCTTCTGGCACCCGCAGCGCCCTGTTCGCGGTGCTCCTCGTCGCGTTCGGCATCAAGGCGGCCGTGTTCCCGCTGTCGACATGGCTTCCCGACTCGTATCCCACGGCGCCCGCACCGGTCACCGCGGTCTTCGCGGGCCTGCTGACCAAGGTCGGCGTCTACGCCATCATTCGCGCGCATTCGCTGCTGTTCCCCGGCGGCGCGCTGGATCACGTGCTGCTGGTCGCGGCCGTCGTGACGATGCTCGTCGGCGTCTTCGGTGCGTTGGCGCAGAGCGACATCAAGCGGCTCCTGTCGTTCACGTTGGTCAGCCACATCGGCTACATGGTGTTCGGCATCGCCCTGTCGAGCGAACTCGGCATGGCAGGCGCGATCTACTACGTGGCCCACCACATCGTCGTGCAGACCACGTTGTTCCTCGTCGTCGGCCTGATCGAACGCCAGGCGGGTGCATCCACGCTGCAACGTCTCGGTGGACTGGCGGCCGCCAGTCCGGTGCTGGCCCTGGTGTTCATCATTCCTGCGCTCAATCTCGGTGGCATCCCGCCCTTCTCGGGCTTCATCGGCAAGGTCGCACTGCTCGAAGCGGGCGCCCAGGACGGGTCCGGCCTCGCCTGGATCCTGGTGGCGGGCAGCGTGGTGACGAGCCTGCTGACGCTCTACGTGATGACCAGGGTGTGGACGAAGGCGTTCTGGCGGGACCGCGCCGACGCACCCGAGGGCGACCTGGCCGACGCGACGCCCTCCTCGCTGATCGACGACTCCGAGGAGGACGTCGCCTACGCCGATCGCGACGACGTCGGCCGGATGCCGGTGGGCATGCTGATCCCGACCGGCGCGCTGATCGCCGTCGGCCTGACGCTCACCGTGTTCGCCGGTCCCATCTTCGGATTCAGCGAGCGCGCGGCCGCGGAAGTCATCGACCGCGGCCAGTACATCTCGGCGGTGCTCAAGCCATGAGGAAGTTCCTGCTCCGAGCCTGGATACTGTGCTGGCTGATCCTGGTATGGATGTTGCTGTGGGGCAACGTCTCTGCAGCGAACATCCTCAGCGGACTGGCGATCGCCCTGGTGATAACGCTGTTACTACCGCTACCCTCGGTGCCCACCGAGGGCCGGTTACATCCCTTGTCACTGCTGCGACTCGTCGCGCAGGTCGCCTATTACCTGGTGCTGTCCTCGGTGCAAGTGGCCTGGCTGGCGGTGAAGCCCGGGCCGCCGCCGCAAACCGCGGTGCTGCGGGCACACCTGGCAATCAAGTCGGACCTGGTGCTGGCACTGGCGGTCAACACCATCACCCTGATCCCGGGGTCGATCGTGCTGGAGATCGACCAGACCCGCCGGATGATCTACGTCCACGTGATCGACGTCGGGTCCGACAAGTCGGTGGAACGCTTCTACCGCCAGATCTCCGAATTGGAGCGGCTGATGATCGCGGCGTTCGAGCGAGATGTCGACTGGCGGCCGTCGCCTGACGAGCGCTTGCGTGAGGAGACAGAAGGCGCGGAGAGGGAGGCCCCCCAATGAATACCGTCTGGACCATCTCGGCGGTGCTGTTGACCGCGGCCGCCGCCATCACGATGTACCGACTCCTCGCGGGCCCAGGCACGCTGGACCGGTTGGTCGCGCTGGACACCTTCGTCGCGGTGACGATGTGCGCGATCGGGACCTGGGCGGCGTACAGCCTGGACACCACCGTGACCTACAGCCTTACGGCGCTGGCCCTGATCAGCTTCGTCGGCTCCATTAGCGTGGCGCGCTTCCGCGTGCGGGACATTGACCGAAGTCGCGACCGTGACGCCGACCGCTCCGATGGGAGCCCGCGATGACGATCGGCGGCGTCCTCGACGTGCTGGCCGCGGTGCTGGTACTCAGCGGATCGGTCCTGGCCCTGACGGCAGCGATCGGCGTGGTGCGGTTCCCCGACACGCTGTCGCGGATGCACGCCGCCACCAAACCGCAGGTGCTCGGTCTGCTGCTGGTGCTGATCGGCGCGGCCATCCGGCTACGCGGGCACCCTGATGTCGGGATGTTGATCTTGGCGGGCCTCTTCGCAGTCATCACCGCACCGGTGGTCGCGAACAGGGTTGGGCAACTCGCCTACCGTGAACAGAGCTTCCGCGACGATCTGCTGACGAAGGATGAGATGGCCGACTATGACG
>NZ_JBOGDD010000306.1:0-10839 GCF_050701675.1 Mycobacterium sp.
CGCTAATGCCGGTGATAACGACGCAGAACGGCGCAGTCCGTCACGTCCTGGCGACGATGGGCGGACAGGGCCAGCCACAGATCCTGGCCCAGGTGCTGCTGCGCATGCTGGACGGGGCCACGGCCGCAGACGCCGTCGCCGCGCCGCGAGCCGTCGCGGGTCCGCAGGAGTACGGCTGCACGGCCGACTCCGTCGTCGTCGAGACGGACGTCGATCCCGCTGCCGCAACGTCTCTCGCCGCGTCGGGCCTCGCGGTCGTCGAAGTTCCCAGACACACCGAGGGGCTGGGGCAGGCCAACGTGGTCCAGGTGGGCCGCGACGGTCAGTTCACCGCGGCGGCAGATCCGCGCGCCGACGGTTCGGCCGTCGTCGTGCAGTACGCCCGTCACCACCGGAGCGAGTAGTGGCGATCGCAGTCACAGGCCTGCCCAGGTGGAACGCTGGTTGAGGGGTGTGGGCCAAGTCATGTTGAACTCCCCATGTGATCTACGTCTTGCGCCCTGCACGGGATCCGCTTACGGTCGACGATGAAACGAACAAGTTGTTCGCTTAGAACAACTGACCTGTTTGATATCGGCGAACGGAGGGTTCTCCCGATGAGTTCGACCCTGGAACCCGGTGTCGATCCGACCACCGCCGCGGACGCTGCCGTGGGTGGGCGCATTCGTCAGTTCCGGGTCGCGCGCAAGCTCACACTGCGGCATCTCGCCGATCGTGCGCGCATCTCGCCGGGCTTTCTCAGCCAGGTCGAGCGTGGACAGGTCAACGCCAGCGTGAGCACCCTGCGGCGGTTGTCCGAAGAACTGGGGATCACCCTTCCGGATCTGTTCGCCGATGACCACGTCGGCGACGTTCGCATCCTCCGCAAGGCCGACCGTCCGGTCATCGAGGTCTCCGACCTGAGCGCCAAGTACCTGCTGTCCCAGAAACCGCTGCGAAACCTCGAGGTATACGTCGGCGAGCTCGCTCCCGGTGCGAGTGCGGGGGACGCCTACGTACACGGTGACGCGCAAGAGCTCCTCGTCGTCATCTCCGGCGGGCCGACGCTGGAACTCGACGGCAAGACCTACCTCCTCGAGGCCGGAGACAGCGCGGAGTACAGCACCTCGATCCCGCACACCGTCCACAACACCGGTGACGCGTACGCCGAACTGTTCTGGATCGTCAGTCCTCCCACCAACTGAAGACAAGCCACGACCACGCCATCGTTAGATCAAAGGAGATTCGAATGGCCACTTCAACCTTCGTTCGACGCCTGCCCGTCATGCTCGCCGCGTGCGTGCTCGTCACCTCCGCGTGCTCGTCGGGGCCAGCGCCGGGCGTCGCCCTCGCCCTTGGCAGTGGTCCGCCGAAGGCAGGCACGATCAAGGCCGACGCACTCAAGGGTCTGACGCTGACCTTCGTCTCGTACGGTGGCATCTACCAGGATGGCCAGACCAAGGCCGCGGTCGACCCGTTCGCCAAGGCCTCCGGCGCCCGCGTACTGCAGGACGGCCCAACCGAGACCGCCAAGATCAAGACGCAGGTCGAATCCGGCAACGTCACATGGGACGTGATCGACTCGACCAACGTGATCACCGCGCAACACTGCGGCGACCTCTTCCTGCCGATCGACACGAGCATCGTCGACCTCAGCAAGCTTCCGCCTGGCTCCAAGACCGACGACTGCTCGGTACCTGCCATGGGCTACGGGCTCATCGTCGTCTACAACACCAAGAAGTACGGCGCCAACCCGCCCAAGACGTGGGCCGACTTCTTCGACACCACCAAGTTCCCCGGCAAGCGCTCGGTAGAGGGCATCGCGGGCGAGCTCGATCCGGGCGTGCTCGAGGGCGCGCTCCTGGCCGACGGCGTTGCGCCGGACCAGGTTTACCCCATCGATGCACCGCGCGCGCTGCGCAAGCTGTCCAGCATCCGGGACGACATCGTGTTCTGGAACAGCGGAGCGCATGCCCAACAGCTCATCGAGGGCGGTCAGGTCGACATGGCGCTCGTCTGGAGTGGACGCGCCTACTCCGCCGTGAAGAACGGCGCTCCGTTCGCCCCGATGTGGAACCAGTGGATGCCGGAGGCCGACACGATCACGGTGCCCAAGGGTGCCAAGAACCCCCAGGCTTCCATGGCGCTGATCAACTACTACCTGGGCGCCGAACAACAGGCCAAGCTCTCCGAACTGACGTCGTACAGCCCCATCAACGTCGATGCGAAGCCGCAGCTCGACGACCTGGCCAAGAGCTATCTGACCACCTCAGCGGAGCGCGGTAAGGACCGCTTCCCGCTCGACGTCGCGTGGTGGGCCAAGAACAACGACGCCATGAACGCGACGTACTCGGATTGGCTTGCCAAGTAAGGAGGTTTCGGACCCATGACCGTAGTCGACGTCTTCTCCGGAGGAGCGGCGCCGCCACGATCACGGACCGAGGCCGCAGGAGCGAAGCGCAGGCGCCGCGGCGCCTACACACTGCTCACCCCCTCGGTGATCCTGGTGATCGGGGTGTTCGCGGTACCGCTGGCGCTGATGCTGTGGCGGGCCTTCACCGATCCCGTCGCGGGGTTCGGCAACTTCGTCTGGTACGTGGGCGACGACGTGCAACGCCGAGTCTTGTTGCGCACCTTCACCACGGGCCTAGAGGTGACCGTGATCTGCCTGGTCCTCGGGTACCCCTACGCCTACGCGATGGTGGCGTTCGGTCCAAGGGTGCGGGCGGTTCTCACGATGCTGGTGCTGGTCCCGTTCTGGACCAGCCTGATGGTCCGCACATTCGCATGGGTGATCCTGTTGCAGGACAACGGCCCCGCGCACGCCGTCCTGAAACTCATCGGTCTCGGGGAGGTCCGACTCATCCGCACCAATCTCGGCGTGGTGATCGGCATGAGTCAGATCCTGTTGCCGTTCATGGTATTACCGCTGTATGCGGTGATGTCGGGTATCGACCGACGGCTGGTGCTGGCCTCGTCGAGCCTGGGTGCGCGTCCGCTGACGTCCTTCGCCCGCGTGTGGGCGCCGCTGACCATGCCGGGGGTGGGCGCCGGCTGTCTGATGGTGTTCATCAGCAGCCTCGGCTTCTACGTCACACCGGCGCTGCTCGGCTCGCCCGACAACGCGCTCATCAGCCAGCAGATCTACGTGCAGGTCAACAGCCTGCTGCAGTGGGGGAAGGGCGCGGCGATGGGTGTGGTCCTGTTGCTCGTCACGTTCGTGGTGCTCGCGGTGCTGATGCTGGTGCTGCGCCGCGGGTCTCGGCAGGAGCACCCCTCGTGATGAGGCGCAGTACGACGTTCTGGCGTGCCCTGCTCCTGGTGTTCTGCGCCGTCGTCGCGCTCTGGCTGGTCGCGCCTTCGCTGATCGTGGTGCCGCTCAGCTTCACCGACCGAGCGTCGTTCAACTTCCCTCCCACCGGTTGGTCAACGCAGTGGTACACCAACTTCTTCACCGATCCGTCGTGGCTCTGGTCGCTGGAGGCCAGCATCCGGGTCGGCCTGCTGGTCGCCGTCGTCGCCACGGTGTGCGGCACGGCGGCGGCGGTGGCGTTCAGTCGGACGCGTTTCTTTGGCGACCAAGGCCTGCGCGCCCTCCTGCTCGCACCGATGATCGTTCCGGTCATCGTGGTGTCGATCGGAATCTACGCAATCTATCTGCGACTGAATCTGCTTGGCACGACGCTGGGTTTCGTCGTCGCGCACAGCGTGCTCGCCCTGCCGTTCGTGATCATCCCGGTGAGCGCCAGCCTGCAGGGTTTCGATCGTCGACTCGAGGACGCCGCGGCCATCTGCGGGGCGCGTCGGTGGGCGACGTTCCGCACCGTCACGCTGCCGCTGGTGGCCCCCGGTGTTTTGTCGGGTGCGCTGTTCGCATTCGCCACCAGCTTCGACGAGGTCGTGCTGTCGCTGTTCATTCAGAGTCCGTACCTGCAGACGCTGCCGGTCCGGATGTACTCCTCGGTCACCCGCGACACCGATCCCACGATCGCGGCGGCCGCCACCGTGATCCTGGCGCTCACGACAGCGCTGACCATCATTGCCAGCATCTTCACGATCAGGAGAAGCCGTGTCCGATGATCGCGCGCCGCATGGCGCATCCATCACGATGCGGGGGCTGACCAAGCGATACGACTCGGTCACCGCCGTCGACTCCATCGACCTCGACGCCCGACCGGGGGAGTTCCTCACCCTCCTCGGGCCCAGCGGTTCCGGTAAGACCACCACGCTCAACATGATCGCCGGCTTCGTCGACGTCACCGAGGGTGAGCTGCAGATCGACGGCAGACCGGTTACGGATCTGCCGCCGTACCGGCGCAACATCGGCATGGTGTTCCAGCAGTACGCGCTCTTTCCGCACATGACGGTGACCGACAACGTCGAATATCCGTTGCGACAGCGCAAGATGGCAAGGGCCGAGCGCAGGGAGAAGGTGGCGGCCGCCCTGCGGACCGTCGGTCTCGAGGACTACGGAAGGCGCATGCCCAAGGCGCTGTCCGGCGGCCAACAGCAACGCGTCGCGCTCGCGAGGGCCATGGTCTACGAACCTCGCGTGCTGCTCATGGACGAGCCCCTCGGTGCATTGGACAAGAAGCTGCGTGATTCGCTTCAACTCGAAATCAAGCGCATCCACGGTGAACTCGGCACGACGTTCGTCTACGTGACGCACGATCAGGACGAGGCGCTGGTGCTGTCCGACCGCATCGCCGTGTTCAACGATGCGCGCATCGAGCAGGTCGGAACACCCACCGAACTCTACGAACGTCCCGAGAGCATCTTCGTCGCCCGCTTCCTCGGCGAGTCGTCCCTCTTCGGTGGGACGGTCACCGACGGGCGAACGGTAGACGTCGGTGGGCGCCGAATCGTGGCAGGGCGGGGGGATTCGGCGCGCGGTGACACCGTCGCGGTCGTCGTGCGGCCGGAACGGATCCGGTTGGTCGCAGGCGACTCCGAGCCCGATGCGGTCAATGCCGTACCGGGCACCGTGGTCCAGGAGATCTACCTCGGAAACTCCCGCAAGGTCGAGGTCCGGCTGTCCGACGACACCGTGGTGCTGGTCCGCGAGAGTGCGGGCAGCATCACGGCGACCCAACCGGGGCAACGGGTCTGGCTGACGTTCGACCCCGAGAACACGGCGATCCTCGCTGCCGCCCCCGCTGATACCCGAATGAAGGAGCAAGAAGAACATGTCACCCGTTGATCGCACGTCAGGCGGACTTGCCAACGACTTCGTCAATGGAAGTGTGTCGTTCTGGTACCGCTCCGCGGGGTGGCCGGAATCGAGGCCGCCGCTGCCGAACTCCCTCGACGTGGACGTGTGCATCGTCGGCGCCGGTCTGACGGGCCTGTGGTCCGCCTACTACCTCAAGCGCGAACAACCCGACCTGCGAATCGCCATTCTGGAGAAGGAATTCGCGGGGTTTGGAGCTTCCGGCCGCAACGGGGGATGGCTGTCCGCCGAGCTGGCTGGATCGCGTGACGCCTACGCCTCGACACACGGCCACGACGGCGTCGTCACCCTGATGCGGGCGATGCGCGGCGCCGTCGACGAGGTCATCGGCATCGCCGAGGCCGAGGGCATCGAGGCCGACATCGTCAAGGACGGTGTGCTGCACGTCGCGCGAAACGCGGCGCAGCTGGGCCGCCTCCACGAATCGGTCGACTACGAGCGGCGATGGGGCGCCGGACCGGAAGACTTCGTCGTCCTGACCGCAGACGAGTCCAACGCCCGGATCCGGGTTCAGAACGCGGTGGGCGCGATGTTCACCCCGCACTGCGCCCGCGTGCAACCCGCCAAGCTCGTGCAGGGTCTGGCGCGCGTCGTCGAGGGCATGGGCGTGGCGATCTATGAGCAGACGGCGGCGACCAGCATCGAGCACCGCCGCGTGGTGACCGACCGCGGCGACGTGCGCGCACCCGTCATACTCCGTTGCCTGGAGGGATTCACCGCCACCATGCCCGGTCAACGTCGCGAGTGGCTTCCGATGAACTCGTCGATGATCGTCACCGAACCACTACCCGAGTCGGTGCGCGCCGACATCGGCTGGGAGGGTGCGGAACTGCTCGGCGACTACGCGCACGGATACATGTACGCCCAACGCACCGCGGACAACCGGATTGCCCTTGGCGGCAGGGGAATTCCCTACCGCTACGGCTCGTCGCTTGACGATCGGGGAGCCACCCAGCAGTGGACGGTCGAGGCGCTGACGGCTCTGGTGCGCGACATGTTTCCCGCGACCCGCGACGTGCCGATCAGCCACGCGTGGTGCGGCGTGCTCGGCGTGCCCCGCGACTGGACGGCCACCGTGGACTTCGACCGGGCGAGCGGACTCGGCACCGCAGGCGGTTACGTCGGTAGCGGCCTCACGACGACCAACCTGGCCGGCCACACCCTCGCCGACCTCGTCCTCGAACGGGACACCGAACGCACCCGGCTGCCGTGGGTGGGTCGACGTGTTCGCAAGTGGGAACCGGAGCCGTTGCGCTGGCTTGGCGTTCAAGCGATGTACGCGCTGTACCGGACCGCAGACCGGCGCGAGGCCGCCAGGGGGTTGTCGACGACGAGCGGACTGGCACGGTTGGCCAACAAGATCACCGGGCGCTGACCGCAGACCCGTCCGACGACCACCGAACAGGAAGAACGATGACGTCATTACCTGCGGGCGCACACCTGCGCCACGACAACGCGGTCACCGCGGAACTGCCTGCCCCGCAGCCGAAGCCGACGAGCCGCAGCAACCAGGCGGAGGCCACGCTGAACGTGTGGTCGGGTGAGTCGACGCATGCCGGCGTGTGGGAGTGCGGTCCTGGCGAGTTCACCGCGGACCGGTCGAACGAGACCGAGGTGTGTCACATCATTGCGGGCTCGGGCACCGTAGTCGGCGAGGACGGGGTTCGCGCCGACATCGGACCCGGCTCGCTGCTGGTGCTGCCCAAGGGGTGGCGCGGCACGTGGTTCGTCACGGAGACCATCCGCAAGACCTACGTCACCATCGGCGGCTGACCGGCCTACTCGTCGAGCGGGACGACGACCACCGGCGCATCGAGAGGAACAGCCGCTTGGAGGCGGCGACTACCCTGGACGCGTGACTACCGCGCGCGTCGAGGAGTTCGAGGGGCTTCGCTCCCATCTCCTTGCCGTGGCCTACCGGCTCACCGGCACGTTCGCCGACGCCGAGGATGCGGTTCAGGACGCATGGCTGCGCTGGGATGCCCTTGGGTCGCGGCGCGACGAGATCGCCGACCTGCGGGCCTGGCTGACGACCGTCGTCAGCCGAATCGGACTCGACCGGCTCCGGTCGGCTGCGCACCGCCGCGAGACGTACTTCGGGGAGTGGCTTCCCGAACCCGTGGTGGTGCCGCTCGACAGGTCGGACCCGCTGACCGCCGTCGTCGCCGAAGAGGATGCCCGCTTCGCCGCGATGGTGGTGCTCGAACGCCTCACCCCGGATCAGCGGGTGGCCTTCGTCCTGCACGACGGCTTCGCCGTGCCTTTCGGTGAGATCGCCGACGTGCTCGGCATCAGCCCGGTGGCGGCGCGGCAGCTTGGATCGAGGGCCAGGCGGACGGTGGCCGACGCAGAGGCACCGGCACGCGACCCTTCGCACGACGAGGTGGTCGGAAAGCTCATGGCGGCCATGGCAGTCGGCGACGTCCAGGCGGTCGTAGGCCTGCTGCATCCCGACGTGACGTTCACCGGAGACTCGAACCGCAAGGCGCCCACGGCCGCCCGCGTCATCCACGGTCCCGACAAGGTGGCCCGTTTCGTCTTCGGCCTTGCCAAGCGCTACGGGCCCAAGTTCTTCGAGGCGGCCCAGTTGGCGCTCGTCAACGGTGAACTGGGGGTCTTCACGGAGGGCTTCGAGGCCACCGATGAATGGCCCGCGATGCAGCCGCACATTCAGGCGCTGACAGTCCGCGACGGAATGGTCTACGCCATCTGGGACATCGCCAACCCGGACAAGTTCACCGGCTCACCGCTGGGTGCCTAGGCAGGCTGTTCACCGGCCCACGGAACGCGGCACGCGTCGCCTGAGCTGAAACCCTGCTCGGTGATCCCCAGCGCGGTGTTCATCCTGGCGCGCATGTTCTCGATGCCGATCTGGTAGGTCAGCTCCATGACGCCCGCATCGCCGAAGCGGCGCCGCAGATCCGCGACCTGCTCGTCGGTGACCAGGTGCGGGTCGGTGGTCATGGCGTCGGCGTAGGCGATCGCCGCGCGCTCGTCGTCGGTGAACAGCGGCGAGGTCGCGTAGTCGTCGATCTTCTTCAGCCGCTCGACGTCCAGCCCGTCGAGACGGATCAGCATGGCGCCGAAGTCGACGCACCACGAGCAGCCGACGGTGCGGGCGGTCCAGTAGACCGCGAGTTCTCGGACGTCGGCGGGCAGCTTCTTCGAGCCGCGTTCCAGCAGCGTCTCGTGCACGGCGTTGGCGACGAGCAGCGGCATGTGGTTCGCGCCGACGGCGAACGGCACCGGCACCTCGCCGAAGCGGCGCTTGGCGTAGCGGTACATCAGGCGCGCCATCAGTGGTGCCTTCTCGGGGGACAGGGGCTCGATGCGAGGTCGTTGCGTGCTCATATCCGTCAGACGAGACAGCCCCCGAATGTGTGACACCCCCGTTCGCCGCGCCCGCCCCTTCCCACGAGCCCTTCCCCCCGGCGAGTCCCCCTTTCCGCGAGCGTGCGTGTCTGCTCCGCGACACGCCGCTGAGAACGCGAGAAGGCGCACGCTCGCGCCGCCAATCCCGAGTAGTTCTACCGATTAGCGCACGTACCGATCGCCCACGTGGCCACCCTCGTCAGCCGCCCGACCAAGGCGGTCGGCGTCGTAGCGGTACTGGCCGCAATGGCCGCCGTGCCCTGCGTTCCGATCGAGTTCGTGACGTGGCAATTAGCCTTCTGAACTGCCCGCGAGCGTGCACGGATGCACAAATATTCCGGCGTGTCGCGGAGCAGACACGCACGCTCGCGGGGGAAGCGCTCGCGCGGAGGGTGACTAGCGGGCGAACATCAGGGCGCGCTTGACCTCTTGAATTGCCTTGGTCACCTGGATGCCCCTGGGGCACGACTCGGTGCAGTTGAAGGTGGTGCGGCAGCGCCACACCCCGTCGACCTCGTTGAGGATGTCCAGCCGCTCGGCAGCGCCTTCGTCGCGGCTGTCGAAGATGAACCGGTGGGCGTTGACGATGGCGGCGGGCCCGAAGTACGAACCCTCGTTCCAGAACACCGGGCAACTCGTCGTGCAGCATGCGCAGAGGATGCACTTGGTGGTGTCGTCGTAGCGGGCGCGGTCGGTCTGGCTCTGAATGCGTTCCCGCGTCGGTGGATTGCCGCTGGTCATCAGGAACGGCTTCACCGCGCGGAAGGCGTCGAAGAACGGCTCCATGTCGACGACGAGGTCCTTCTCCACGGGCAGCCCGCGAATGGGCTCGATCGTGATCGTCAGCTGCTTGTTGGGCTTCTTCGGCAGCATGTCGCGCATCAGCACCTTGCACGCCAGCCGGTTCACGCCGTTGATGCGCATGGCGTCCGAGCCGCACACACCGTGCGCGCACGATCGACGGAACGTCAGGGTGCCGTCGAGGTACCACTTCGCGTAGTGCAGCAGGTTGAGCAGCCGGTCCGACGGAAGTGCGGGCACCCGGAAGCTCTGGAAGCCCGCCCCGTCCGGATCCTCGGGGTTGAACCGCGCGATCTTCAGCGTGACCATCACGGCGCCCTCGGGTACGGGCGGGATATCGGCGTCGCCCGTAGCGGGCTTGTCGATGACCGGTGCGCTCATCGTCAGTACTTCCGTTCCATCGGCTCATAACGGGTCTGAACCACGGGCTTGTAGTCCAGCCGGATGTCGCTCAGCAAGTCGGCGCCCTGCTTGTACGCCATGGTGTGGCGCATGTAGTTGGTGTCGTCACGGTTCGGATAGTCCTCGCGGGCGTGACCGCCGCGGGACTCCTTGCGATTCAGCGCGCCGACGACGGTGACCTCTGCCAGCTCCAGCAGGAAGCCCAGCTCGATGGCCTCAAGAAGGTCGCTGTTGTACCGCTTGCCCTTGTCCTGCACGGTGATTCGGGCGTACCGCTCCTTCAGTGCGTGGATGTCGGTGAGCGCCTGCTTGAGGGTTTCCTCGGTGCGGAACACGGCTGCGTTGTTGTCCATCGACTGCTGCAGCGCACCGCGGATGTCGGCGACGCGCTCGTTGCCGTGCTCGGAGAGGATGTCGCCGACCCAGTTGGTGACCATGTCGGCGGGAGTCCCCGGCATGTCGACGAAGTCGTGACCCAGTGCGTAAGCCGCGGCGGCGATGCCCGCTCGACGGCCGAACACGTTGATGTCCAGCAGCGAATTGGTGCCAAGCCGGTTGGAACCGTGCACCGACACGCACGCGCACTCACCTGCGGCGTATAGCCCCGGCACGATCGAGTCGTTGTCACGCAGCACCTGGCCGTGCACGGTGGTGGGGATGCCGCCCATGACGTAGTGGCACGTCGGGTACACCGGCACCAGCTCGGTGACGGGGTCGACGCCCAGGTACGTGCGGGCGAATTCGGTGATGTCGGGCAGCTTGGCCTCGAGCACGTCGGCGCCGAGGTGGCGCACGTCGATGTACACGTAGTCCTTGTTGGGGCCCGCGCCGCGGCCTTCGAGCACCTCGAGGACCATCGACCGGGCCACGATGTCGCGGGGCGCGAGGTCGACGATCGTCGGCGCGTAGCGCTCCATGAACCGTTCGCCCTCTCCATTCAGGAGACGACCGCCCTCGCCGCGCACGGCCTCGGAGATCAGGATGCCCAGGCCGGCCAGACCCGTCGGGTGGAACTGGTGGAACTCCATGTCCTCCAAGGGAAGTCCCTTGCGGAA
>NZ_JBOGDD010000307.1:0-2705 GCF_050701675.1 Mycobacterium sp.
GTCCAGATCCATCCGTGCCGCCGCACCCGGCCCCAGGTTGTGCACCAGCACGTCGGCACTCTCGAGCAGTCGGTTCAGGATGGGTATGCCGTCGGGACGCTTGAGGTCCAGCGTCAACGATTCCTTGCCCCGGTTGAGCCATACGAAGTAGCTCGACTCGCCGTGTACCGCGCGGTCATAGCCCCTGGCGAAGTCGCCACCCTGCGGGCGCTCGACCTTGATTACCCGCGCCCCGAGATCGGCGAGCTGCCGGGTTGCGTACGGCGCCGCGACGGCCTGCTCGAGGCTGACAACGGTGATGCCCGCTAGTGGCGCATCGGTCATTCCTGAACCCCAGTGTTGGTGACGTATATGTCAGATTGATGCTAACAGGTGTTCCGGATAATCCATATCGTAGCCCTTGGGGCCTAGATTGAAGGTGCACATTCCGTCAGATCAGCGCTAGGCTCGCTTCGTGGCAGACGGTCCCTCAGCAGCGTCAGCCGGCCCTCTGGCCGGGGTGAAGGTGGTCGAATTGGCCGGCATGGGCCCAGCCCCGCACGCCGCCATGATGCTTGCCGACCTCGGTGCCCAAGTAGTGCGGGTGCAGCGGCCCGGCGGCGGGGGCGGCGCTCAACTGCGCAACCGTCGGATCGTCGTCGCCAACCTCAAGGACTCCGGTGACCTCGAGGCGGTGCGGCGACTCATAGACGGGGCGGACGTCCTCCTCGAAGGATTCCGCCCGGGGGTCACCGAACGACTCGGCCTGGGACCCGACGAATGTCAAGGCCGCAATCCGGGATTGGTCTACACCCGCATCACCGGGTGGGGGCAGACGGGCCCTCGCGCCCAGCAGGCCGGCCACGACATCAACTACGTCGGCCTCACCGGGTTGCTGCACGCGATGGGTACGGCGGACCGTCCTCCGGCGCCGCCGCTAAACCTCGTCGGCGACTACGGCGGTGGCTCGATGTTCGCGGTGGTCGGCGTGCTTGCAGCCCTCGTCGAGCGGCAGTCGTCCGGGCACGGCCAGGTGATCGACGCCGCGATTGTCAACGGTGCCCCAGTGCTTGGCCACGTGCTGTGGGCGATGCGTGCCGACGGCCGTTGGTCAGATGAGCGGGGTACCAACATCTTCGATGGCTCGGCACCGTTCTACCGCACCTATGAATGCGCCGGCGGCGGCTATGTCGCCGTGGGCGCGCTCGAACCGGAGTTCTTCGCCGAGCTGCTTCGTGTGCTGCAGATCGACCCCGCGTCGATCGGCCCGCAGCGTGACCGCGATGGATGGCCCGCGATGCGCGATGCGCTGTCCGACGCGTTCCGCAAGCACCCACGCGACCACTGGGCGCGAGTGTTCTCGGAGAGCGATGCCTGCGTCACGCCGGTGCTGACCGTGGCCGAAGCGATGGATGATCCACAGCTGAAGGCGCGCAACGTTTTCGTCGACGTCGACGGCGTCAGGCAACCTGCGCCCGCCCCGTCGTTCTCGCGCACTCCCGCACCGGCGCCCGCGGTTGCACGGACCGACTCGGTCACACCGACGTGGCGACCGCCATCCCGGTGATCCATTCGGGCACCGGCTCGTAGACCAGCGGGGTCACCGGACGACCGCCGCCCGCAGCGCCTGCGGCAACCCATGTCCTGACCTCGTTGGCGCCCGCGCCGGCGCGAACGTGCGCGCTGTCGACGAGACGGGTCAACGCGTCGACGTCCCAGGCCGACATCGCGTCCAACACCTCGGTATCCCAGTCGGGTCGGATCTTGTTGCGCGCGTCCGCCATGCCGTCGGCGATGATCCGCGCTCGGTCCTCGTCGCTGAGGTCGTAGGTGTCGACCTCCAGGCTCGGTGGAGAATGGGACAGCCCGCCGGTGCCGATCACCAGCACCCGCTCGTCGATACCCTCGAGGAACCGGCCGACCTCCGCGCCGAAATCGGCCACCCGGCGCCCGTTGGGCAGGGGAGCGGTGGCGCAGTTCACCGGTATCGGGATCACCGGGTTGGCCGTCAGCTCGCCGACAAGGTCCCGAATGGGTTGAGCAAAAGCATGATCCAGCCCGATGTCTCGACACGCGGCGATGTCGAAGCCAGCCGACAAAAGGTGCTCGCACAGCCCGCGGGCCAGCTCTGGCGGCACGTCCAGGTCGCCGGCCGGGTGTCCGCCCTCGGCCAGGATCGAGGCGGAGAGGGCCACCCCGAAGGCGGGCACCACGTGGCGGAAGGCTCGACGGTGATCGCCTCCGAACACGATCACGACGTCGGGATCGAACTCTCGCACCCGCTCGGCCGCTGCGGTCAAGCCCGAGCGGAACTCTCGACCGAAGGCGTGCTCGACATCGCGCTCCTTGCCTGGGCTGTGGCTTGCGCAGACGACGAACCGTTCTGATGCCACCTGGGTCACCTCCTCTAGAAGTGACACTAATGTTAGATGAATGGGATCGTCGATGGCTAGCGACTACTGGCGCCGGCGATCACACCGTGATGACGATGCCCTGGGTCAGCGCCACGATGATGCCGAGGATCACGAGGAACGCGACGCATCCTGCGACCAGTCTGACGGTTTCCTTCATCAACCCAGCGTTGGTCTGCGGCGGAAGGAAGAACTCGGCGGGCAGATCCTTCATGCGGTGATCCTTTGTGTTCAGGGAATGTAGGGGCTGTCAGCGCCAGTTGCCCAGCGCAACACCACGAGCGGGACGACCAGCAGTACGAAGAAGGTGATCTG
>NZ_JBOGDD010000308.1:0-2064 GCF_050701675.1 Mycobacterium sp.
TCGCCATCAACATCATCGTCACCGCCGTTGGTATCCAGTTCACGGTGCAATGAGGTGAAGAATTCATGACTGCAACATTGCCCAGTCGGCAGCACGCCAAGCTACGGCGCACCGCGGACAACCTCACGGCTGGCTGGAACCGCCTTGGCGACCAAACCCGTTTCTACGCTTCGACTTTGGCGGCCATCCCCGATGCATTGCTGAACTATCGCGGTGAAGTGCTGCGGTTGATCGCGCAGATGGGGTTGGGCACCGGCGCGCTGGCAGTCGTCGGGGGAACCGTGGCGATCGTCGGGTTCCTCACCATCACCACCGGCGCGCTGGTGGCGGTGCAGGGCTACAACCAATTCGCCTCGATCGGCGTCGAAGCTCTCACCGGTTTCGCGTCGGCATTCTTCAACGTCCGGCTGATCGTGCCCGGCACCACCGCGGTGGCGCTGTCGGCGACCATCGGTGCCGGTGCCACCGCTCAGCTGGGTGCGATGCGCATCAACGAGGAGATCGACGCCCTGGAGGTGATCGGCATCCGCAGTGTCACCTACCTCGCGGCGACGCGCGTGTTCGCGGGCGTGGTGGTCGTCATCCCGCTGTTCTGCATCGCGGTCATGATGGCCTTCCTGGCGGCCCGGACCGGCACGACGGCCATCTACGGCCAGGGCTCGGGAGTCTACGACCACTACTTCAACACGTTCCTCAATCCCGTCGACGTGATCTGGTCGTTCTTCCAATCGGTGGCGATCACCGTCGTGATCATGCTGGTCCACACCTATTACGGCTACACCGCAGGGGGCGGCCCGGCGGGTGTCGGCGAGGCGGTGGGACGTGCCGTGCGCACCTCCTTGGTGCTCGCGGCACTGGAAATCGTGATGATCTCGCTGGCCATCTACGGCCAGTCCGGCAACTTCAACCTGGCGGGCTGAGCAGCATGAAACAGGTCAAGGCCGGCGAACATCGACTGCACAGCGGGTGGTGGGCGGTGATCCTGCTCGCGGTGCTGGCGGTATTCGCCGGGACCACGATCACCGCGTTCGCCGGCACGTTCCGGTCGTACGTGGCAGTGACCCTGACCTCCGACCGCGCGGGCCTGGTGATGGACCCCGGCGCCCGGGTCAAGATGAGGGGAGTCCAGGTCGGCCAGGTCGCCCAGATCACCTCCGATCACGGCCCCGTCGACCTCAAGCTCGAGATCGACCCCGACCAGATCGCCAACATCCCCGCCAACGTCGAAGCCCAGATCGCGGTCACCACCGCGTTCGGCTCCAAGTTCGTCGACCTGATCACCCCCGAGCACCCAAGCGCCGCGCGCCTGGCCGCCGGCGCCGTACTCGTCTCCAAGAACGTCAGCACCGAGGTCAATACGGTCTTCGAGAACGTCGTGGACCTGCTGAAGATGATCGACCCCGCCAAATTGAACGCAGTCCTCTCCGCCGTGGCCGATGGCGTGCGCGGGCAGGGCCCCCGCATGGGGCAGGCCACTACCGACCTGAACCAGGTCCTCACCGCGCTCAACGCACGCAGCGACACCTTCCGCCAAGACTGGCGCTCCTTCAAGAATTTCAACGACACCTACAACGCGGCCGCCGAGAACATCCTGTCCGTCCTGGACGCCGCCAGCACCACCAGCACCACCGTCGTCGACCACGCAGCACAACTGGACAGCCTGCTGCTCAACACACTCGGCTTCGCGACCTCCGGCACCAACCTGCTCACCAGCAGCAAGGACCCCCTCATCGGCGCCATCAACACCCTCGAACCCACCACCGAGCTGCTCAACAAATACAACCCCGTCTATACCTGCTTCCTGCAGGGCGCCACTTGGTTCCTCAACAACGGCGGCAGCCAGGCCTGGGGCGGCAACGGCAAGTCCATCCAACTCGACATCGCCCTGCTCGGCGGCAACGACCCCTACGCCTATCCGGACAACCTGCCCATCGTGGGCGCCAAGGGTGGGCCCGGCGGCCAGCCCGGATGCGGCTCACTGCCGGATGCCTCCAAGAACTTCCCCGTCCGGCAGCTGATCACCAACACCGGCTGGGGCACCGGGGTGGACATCCGGCCCAATCC
>NZ_JBOGDD010000309.1:0-3821 GCF_050701675.1 Mycobacterium sp.
TGCTGACCACACCGTGCACGGCGCCGAATTCGTCGAGCGCCGTCTTGATGATGTTCTCGGCGCCCTCGGACTCGGCGACGCTGTCGTAGTTGGCGACGGCGCGGCCGCCCGCTTCCTTGATCTCGGCGACGACGTCGTCGGCCATGTTGTGTCCGGCGCCCGATCCGTCGCGGGATCCACCGAGGTCATTGACCACGACGCTGGCACCTTCGCGGGCGAGGGTCAGGGCGTATTCACGTCCGAGACCACCACCGGCACCGGTGACGACGATGACGCGATCCTGCACTCCGGGCATGAAGTTCCTTTCGTTGACAAATGATCAAGCTCGTCGAGCGTGCGCGGTCAGAAGAGCTTGCGCGCCAGCTTCCACGCCTTCTCTGTATACGGCGGGTAGATCATGGCAGTTAAGTCGGGTCGGGTGGGCTTGGTCAGCACCGACTTGCGGTGGCTGAACTCCTCGAAGCCGAACCTGCCGTGGTAAGCCCCCATCCCAGACGGTCCCACGCCGCCGAACGGCAGCTTCGTGGTCGAGAACTGGAAGAGGAGGTGGTTGACCAACATGCCGCCCGCCGACACCTCCCTGATGACCCGCTCCCGCACGCTCTTGGACTTGGTGAACAGGTAGGCCGCCAGCGGCTTGGGCCTCGAGTTCACGAATTCGATTGCCTCGTCGAGGGACCCGACGGTGACGATCGGCAGGATGGGGCCGAAGATCTCGTCGGTCATCAGTGGCTCGTCCACGGCGGGATCGACGACGACGGTCGGCTGGATCTCGATGGACACCGCATTCGAGCCCCCGCCGACCGCGATGGTGCCCTTCGTGGCGGCCAGTGCAGTGGTCAGGCGGTCGAAGTGGCGTTCGTTGACGATGCGCTTGCCCGAACTACCCGCCTCGAACGTCGCGACGGCCTCACCGATCTTGGCGACGAGCTCGTCGCGGATCTTCGCGTCGGCCAGCACGTAGTCGGGCGCGATGCAGATCTGGCCGGAGTTGATGAGCTTGGTCCACGCGATCCGCTTGGCGGCGACGGCGATGTCTGCGTCCGCGGCGACGATCACGGGGCTCTTGCCGCCGAGCTCCAGCGTGACCGGCGTCAAGTGCTTCGCCGCGCCCTCGTAGACCTTGCGGCCGATCTCGGTGCCGCCGGTGAAGCACAGCTTGTCGAAGCCCTGGGCGATGAGTTCCTGGCTGACCGCCCCGTCTCCTTCGATCACGGCGACCGCGTCGGGGTCCAGGTACTTGGGCACCAATTCGGCCATCAGCGCCGAGGACGCGGGCGACACCTCCGACGGCTTGAGGACGACGGCGTTGCCCGCGGCGAGCGCCCCAACGGCGGGTCCGAGCGTCAGCGCGAAGGGGAAGTTCCAGGCGCCGATGACCAGCACCGTGCCGTACGGCTCGTACTCGATCCAGGCGCGCCCCGGCAGCTGCGCCTTCTCCAGCAGCCGATGCTTGCGCTTGGTCCACTTGCCGACGTGCTTGGCGGCATCGGCGGCTTCGCCCGCAGTGCTGGCGATGTCGGCCAACCACGACTCGAAGGGCTTGCGGCCCAGATCCTGCTCGAGCGCCGCGGCGATGGCGGGCTCGTTGTCCACCATCAGCTTCTCAAGCGCTTCCAGCTGCCGCTTTCGCCATGCGACGTCGCGGGTGCGGCCGGTGGCGAAGGTCTTCCGCACGCGGGCGACCACGGCGGGAACGTCGACGGCGGTGGCAGCCGCGCTGGGCGGAGCCGGGGCTTCTGCGGTCATGGGGGAGTCCTTCCTGACCCGAGGAAGCTTCGATCCTAACCAACCACCCGGTTGGCGGACAGGCTTCGGGCGGGCTACCCAGTGCGCCTCGCGGCCCCATTCGGCCCTGGTTCAGCCGCGTTCTCCCACGACGAACGTCGAGAACGCGTCCTCGTCGGTCGTCTCGGTCAGCACCCAGCGGTCCAGCCGCTGCATCTCCGCCTGCGAGGTGACACCCGACGCCGTCCAACCGTGACCGTTCAGCCACTCCGTGACGTCCGCGCGGTCGGGATCGTTGTACATCAGCTCCTGAACGTCGAGCGCCTGCTCCATCTCGAACTTGGCGGACAGCTGCTGAAAACGCTCACGCATCTGGGTGCGCCGCTCCTCCGAATGCACGCCGACCGTCTCGGCGGCGACGCGGCTACCCGGGGCGCTCAGCGCGGTGATCCGCTCGAACAACAGGTCCTGCGCGTCGGCGGGCAGATACATCAGCAGGCCCTCGGCCAACCAGGCCGTCGGCGCGGTCTCGTCGAAACCCCCGTCGCGCAGCGCCGCAGGCCAGTCGACGCGGAGGTCGACGGGCACCTGCCGCAGCGCGGCCGACGGCTCGACGCCGTGCTCCGTCAGCGTTGTCGACTTGTACTCCAACACCTTCGGCTGGTCGATCTCGAAGACCGTGGTGCCGATGGGCCAGTCCAGCCGGTAGGCACGGGAGTCCAGACCCGACGCCAGAATCACGATCTGCCGGATTCCGCTCGCGGTCGCATCGGCGAAGAAGGCGTCGAAGAAGTGCGTCCGAACCGCCTGGTAATTGCCCATGTGCTCGAAGATCGCGGCGGCTTCCGCGTCCGCGTCCGCCACCTTCTCGATGAAGGCATCGTCGAGCATGAACTCCCAGACGCCCGTGCCCGCACCGGCCACCAGGATCTTCGCGTACGGGTCGCGGATCAGTGGCTCGTCGCGATCGGTTTCGCCGGCCCTGGCAGCGGCCACCATCACCGCGGTGGAGCCGACGCTGGTGGCGATGTCCCAGGTGTCGTCATGTGTGCGCAAGGAGCTCATCGAGAATGCCGTCCGTCGGGTGGTAGCGCTTGAAGGTTGTTCGCAATGCTACCGAGGAAGTTAGCCGTGCTAGCCGTCTGTGTGTGGTACATCACGCCGGACGCTCGGCCAGGTGGTGAGTTACTCGGCCAGCGTCCAGAGTTTGTTCGCCAAAAGCAGCTCCAGCTTATCGACGATGGCCGTCAGCTCGTCGTGGCCGCCGACGTACCCGGCATAGAAACCCATGCCCCACATCACCGCGACCAACATCTCGACCAGCGTCGGGACGTCCGCATCCGTCGTCAGCTCGCCTCGCTCGATGGAATCGTTGACGGCCCAGGTCACGAAGGCTCGGGACGTCTTCAACGAGTTGTGCTCGTCGCGGCTGAGCTCGGGGTGCCGCTGCGATTCCAACACCGACGTGACCAGGAACGCAGCGGCCGAGCGATCACGGGATTCCGCCTGCATGGCAGCCGAGAAGAACGCCGTCAACCTCTTGAGGAGCGACGTTTGTCCCGCCACCTTGGCCAACCCCGCGGCAACCACCATCGCGTTGGTCTTCTCGACCACTTCGCCGTACAACACACGCTTGCTAGCGAAGTAATGATTAATGGCTGGGCGGGTCAGATCGGCACGTATTGCGATTGCTTGGAACGTCGCCGCGTCGTACCCGAGTTCGCTGAAAACCTCGCGCGCCGCACGCACAATGCGCTCACGGGTCTCAGCCGCCTTCGCTGCAGGTGGGCGGCCAGGTCCTCGGGTAGCGGTATACGGCACAGTCAAATTGTGCCACACGTCTCCAGGCCATTAGGCACCAAACGGTTGCGGAGGCGTTAAAACACTAACTTCCAGCAAACCATCTTTGCCGTCAATCAGGGGTGTCCGCCCGAAATGTTACGAAATTCCGACATAGCTGAGCGGTCTAATTGCTGGCACGAACAGCGTTGCGAACTATCGTTTTCATCCATGGTGGCTGGCGTCTCCCGGGAGTCATACTTCGAGACTGGCCTCGACGTGCTCTCCGATCTCGGATACGGAGGCCTCAAACT
>NZ_JBOGDD010000310.1:0-12408 GCF_050701675.1 Mycobacterium sp.
GCGGTGAGATGAGTGAACTTCCCTGGCAGACAGTCAGTCTCGGCGAGGTTGATTCCTCGCCCGGGCATCTCACCGAGGTCGAGGTGTCCTATCAGGACCCCGCATCGATCATCTACACCTCGGGAACCACCGGCCCCGCCAAGGGTGTCGTGGTCCCCCACGCCCACATGCACACCTTCGCCGCGCACGTCGTCGACCAACTCGAGATCGTCTCCACTGACGTCTATTACGTGTGCCTGCCGTTGTTCCACGCCAACGCTCAGTTCATGCAGGTACTTCCGTGCCTCATGACGGGCGGCGAGGTGGTGATGGCCGACGCGTTCAGTGCGAGTCGCTGGCTCGCCGATCTCCGCGACTGCGGCGCCACGGTGACCAGTCTGCTTGGCGTGATGGCGCAGTACGTGTTCAACCGACCGGCGAGTGATGCGGACGTCGACCACCACGTGCGACGCATGGTCACCATTCCCATGCCGTCCGTGATCGCCGAGGACTTCGAGCGCCGCTTCGACACGACGTGCATCGAGGCATACGGCATGACCGAGATCTGCCTGCCTCTCTACCGCCCCGCCGGTGAGCCGCTGCGCCCCGGCAGTTGTGGCAAGGCACTCGACGAATGGTTCGAGGTCGCCATCGTCAACCCCGACACCGATGAACCCATGCCAGACGGCGAAGTCGGTGAGATCGTGGTACGCCCGCGCTATCCCTTCACGACATTCCTGGAGTATCACGCGATGCCCGAGCGAACAGTCGAAGCATGGCGGAACCTGTGGTTTCACACCGGCGATGCCGCCCATCGCGATGCCGACGGCTACTACTACTTCCTCGACCGCCTCAACGATCGCATCAGGCGCAAGGGCGAGAACGTCACGGCATACGACATCGAGGTGGCCCTCACCGAACTGCCTGAGATCGTCGAGTCCGCGGTCATCGCCATGCCCGCCACCGAGGGCGAGGACGACATCAAGGCCTTCGTCGTGATCGAGGACGGAGCTGCACCGCCCGATCCCATTGCGGTACTTGGGCATTGCGTCAAACGGCTGCCGTACTTCGCGGTCCCCCGGTATCTGGAGTTCATCGCCGAGTTGCCGAAGACTCCGACCGGCAAGGTCCTCAAGCGCACGCTCCGCGCCTCGGAGTCGACGGCCGCGGAATGGGACCGCGAGCGGGAGGGCTGGACGGTCAAGCGCGGCCTCGACCACCTCGTCCGTCTCGACGGCGCGCCCGGCTGATCGGACGGGTTCAGATGACCCGCCGCGGCCTGGCGGGCGCTTCGGTGCCCGCCATCGTGGCGTCGTACACGGCGGACATCAGCCGCGCGTAGCTGCGCGGATCCTGACCGACCGCTACGGACGGTTCAGCTTGAGCGGTGCCATGTTTCATAGCTAACAGCGCTCTCTTGTCGACGTTGACGTTGGAGTCGAGAGTGGCGATGGGCGCGGCGCTCCCCGCCCATCGTGGGTTCGAGAGCGCCGGCCCCACCTTCGGTCATTGCGCGGCTGGAGTGTCATCAAGGTCGTTGTTCTTGGTCTCGGGTAGAGCCAGGATGGCGAGCAGGCTGACTGCGGACAGAACCGCCAGCAGTACACCGACCCAGATGCTGGAGTAGTTCGCCACGATCTGAGCTGCCAGGATCGGCGGTACCGCACCGCCGATGATGCCGCCGAGGTTGTAGCTCAGGCCGGCCCCGGTGTAGCGGAACCGGGACTGGAACATCTCCGGAAGCAGCGCGCCCGCGGGCCCGTTGGCGACGCCGTACAGCGCCAGCGACACGGTGACGCCGATCAGGAAGGCGATGGGCGAACCGGTGTCGAGCAGCGGGAACAGCAACAAGGACCAGATCACCGCCCCGCCGTATGCGAAGGCGATGACCTTCCTGCGGCCGAGCCGGTCCGAGATGATGGCAGCGGCGGAGGTCACCACCGCCAACACCACCGCGGCGACCATGCCGAAGCCAAGGATCGTCGTCCGACTGAATCCCAGCGTGCCGGTGCCGTAGCTGGTCAGGAAGGTACTGCCGATGTAGAACATCGAGAACACGGTGGACATCGCTACGCCGGCGAGAGCGATCTGCTTCCACTGCTTGCGGATCGCGTCACCGAATGGCAGCTTCACCGGCGCGGCTTCGCGCTCCTGATTGCGCTTCTGATTCTTGAAGACCGGGGTCTCCTCCACCGACAACCGGATCCAGAGGCCGACCATGACCAGCAGGAGCGAGGCGATGAAGGGCAGGCGCCAGCCGTACTGGAGGAAGGTCTCGCTGGTGGCGCCGATGGTGATCGAGGCGAGCCAGAACGTTCCGCTGGCCAGGAAGAAGGCAACCGCCGGGCCGAGCTGCGGGTAGATGGCCATTCGTCCGCGCTGCCCCTTGGGGGCGTACTCCGCGGTCAGAAGTGTTGCGCCAGCCCACTCGCCGCCCATCGCCAGGCCTTGCAGGAACCGCATGGCCACCAGGATGATCGGCGCGGCGATCCCCACGCCGCCCTCGAAGATCCCGAAGACGCCTTCGTTGTAGCCGGGTAGCAAACCGATCAGGACGGTCGACAGTCCCATGATCAGCAGCGTCCACACCAGCGTGCGCTTGCGGCCGATCCGGTCGCCGAAGTGGCCGAAGAGCACGGAGCCGATGGGCCTGGCGACGAATGCGACACCGAACGTCGCGAACGACGCGATGGCACCCATGGACGGGCTGCTGCTGGGGAAGAAGACTGCCGGAAACACCAGCGCAGCGGCAGTGCCGTAGACGAAGAAGTCGTAGTACTCGATGGTCGTGCCAACGAGGCTGGCGGCGCCGACTCTACGAAGACCTTGGCGTTCAGCGGATTTTTCCTGAGCGGTAGCCAGAGCTGGGCTCTGCTGGGTCATGGGCATCTCCAATGGATGGGCAAGTTTGCTTGGTCCTACCATAGATGTGGTACATGCCACACGCAATAGGCTCGAGTAGCGCAGGACACACTCGGAAGCTGGAGGTTGAAGGAGACTTGGCAAACTTCGCAATTCGCAAGAACAACGCTCTCAATACTTCGCAAACTCGCCTCCTTGCCTGGTTCCCGGACTCTTGGAAACCTCGAAACATGACCGGCCGACGGCGGAGCACATGGTGAAGAGAGTGGCGATCGCCAATCGCGGCGAGGCGGCAATGCGCTTCCTCAACGCCGCGAGCGAATTCCGGATCGAGCGAGATGTCCCCCTGGAGACGGTCGCGCTCTACACCGAGGCCGACGCGTCCTCGTGGTTCGTACGCGAGGCCGACCACGCCGTGAATCTCGGGCCGACCATGACGACAGATCCGGTCACCGGTGCGCGCCGACACACCTACCTCGACCTGGAGGTGCTGGAGTCTGCGCTTCGCGCCAGCGCCGCAGACGCGGTATGGCCCGGGTGGGGCTTCGTCGCAGAGAACCCCGACTTCGTGCGCATGTGCGAGCGGATCGGCGTCCAGTTCATCGGCCCGACGGCTGCCGCGATGGACTTGCTCGGAGACAAGATCGCCGCGAAGCGGGTAGCCGAATCGGTGAACGTGCCGGTCGTGCCGTGGAGCCAGGGTCCCGTCGAAGACGCCGACGACGCGCTGGCGCATGCGAGGCGGATCGGTTTTCCGGTGGTTCTCAAGGCCGCCGCTGGGGGCGGCGGACGCGGCATTCGGGTGGTACGGGACGAGTCGGAACTGCCCGCCGCGTTCGAAAGTGCGCGCGCGGAAGCCCAATCGGCGTTCGGTGACACGACCATATTCGTCGAGGCGCAGGTCGTCGGCGGCCGCCACCTCGAGGTGCAGGTTGCAGCCGATACCGCTGGGACCGTGTGGACTCTCGGTCTCCGGGACTGCAGCGTGCAGAGGCGCCGCCAGAAGGTACTGGAGGAGTCCGCTGCCGTCGACGTCGACGACGAGTTGCAGCAGACGATCCTCGATGCGGCACGCCGACTCTGTCTCGCCGTCGAGTACACGAACGTCGGGACCGTGGAATTCCTGCTTCAGCCCAGCACCGGCGACTTCTACTTCCTCGAGGTGAACACCCGGCTCCAGGTCGAGCACACCGTCACCGAGGCGGTCACCGGCGTGGATCTCGTGAAGCTGCAACTCGACATCGCCGACGGCGTGCGCCTGACCGGGAATCCCCCTGCGATTCGGGGCCACGCCGTCGAAGTCCGGTTGAACGCAGAGGATCCCCGGCGCGGTTTCATGCCCTCACCCGGTCGCGTAGTCGAACTACGAATCCCTCAGGGTCCCTCGATCCGTACTGACGCGGGTGTGGTCGTCGGCGATACGATTGCCGCCGAGTTCGATTCCATGATCGCGAAAGTCATTGCCTGGGGCCGCGATCGGAATGAGGCGCTGGCCCGGCTCAGGCGCTCCATCGCACGCTCGGCGGCCGTGATCGAAGGCGGCACCACGAACCGGCGCTTCCTCATGGCACTTCTCGACAACGCCGAGATCCGCAGCGGACACGTCGACACGACATGGCTGGACCGGGCCCTGGACGCGGGAGTGCTGCTGGACTCCCCCGATGCTCCGCTCGCCATGGTCGGTGCCGCCGTCGAAGCGTATCGACTGGACCACGCCGACGCCCTCGAACAGTTCTCGGGCAAGGCGGCCCACGGTCGCCTCGATGCGGTCGACGACACCACCGTGACGGTCGATCTGGAGTACGAGGGGGGCCGCCGTTCCCTCCGCGTGCTGCGGCGGGGCGGAACCGACTTCGAGGTCGAGGTGGACGGAGCACTGATCGACGCCCGCTTCGAGGTGCTCGGTGACTTCGAACGCCGCATCAGCACAGGTGATTCCGAGCGACCGATGACGGTGGTCACCAGCGGTCCCCTCATCACCGTCGAACTCGGCCATAGCGTCTACCGCATCGTCAGGGGTTATGGCGGACTGGTCCGCGCCGAGTCGCAGTGCGTCGTCGCCAAGGTTGCCGTGGCGGTTGGCGACGAGGTCGAGCCGGGCGATCTGTTGTTCATCGCCGAAGCGATGAAGATGGAGTCGCCGGTACCGGCACCGTTCGCCGGTCGGGTGAGTGAGATCATCGCCGGCGCAGGGACTCTGGTTGGTGCGGGTGATCCGATCCTCCGGATCGAAGCACTCGACCACCCCGGCTCCGACGACACGGCTCAGCTGTCCTTCGCAGCTCTGGTCCGCGGCGTAGGGCATTCGGCGGAATCCGATCAAGACGTCCTGACCCGTCTCGTGCTGGGTCAGGATCTGAGCGACGACGCCGTCGGTGACACCGTCGCGCGGGTCGGCGGACTGTCCCTCGCCGCCGGGCTGCAGGTGCTGCGGATCGCCGCGGATCGGATGGCGCTGTTCACCGATGTCGCGAATTTGGATGGGAGCACGCGCCGCTCGACGCGGCCCGATCTCCTGCTTCTCGCGCTCCGCTCGCCGGATCGCATCGACGACGTCGCGCCAGCGGACTTCGTCGCACGCCTTCGCCGGATGCTCCGCCATTACGGTGTGACCGAGATCAGCCAGGGCAACGAACTCACCGACGCGCTCTACAACGTCTGGCGAGCCGAGCCCCGGCTCAACGCAATCGCGCAGACGTGCGTAGTCCTGCTGCAGACCTGGCTCGCGGCCGACCCGGTCCGGTCCACCGAACTCGTCGACGTGCTGGACGGGTTGATCACGGCATCGGAGGACACCCATCCGATGGTCGCCGACCTGGGTCGCGCGGTGCGCCACCGCCTGGTGGAGTACCCGGCCATCGAAGCGCTTCGCACGGCCGACGAGGCTGTCGCGGATCACCTGCTGTCCGCGACGGACACGCGGGACGCGACGATGTCCGGCCTGCTCCTACTGCCTGCACCGCTCGACCGCTACCTTGCGACGCAGACCAGAGGCGGGGGCGACCGTGCGGTGACCGCACTCGAGGCACTGGTTCGCCGCACGCACCGGCACCGTCGACTCGACCCCTTCACGGTGCTTTTCGACGAGACGACACCCGGGAACGACGCGATCGTCGGCGTGCGGTCCACACGCGGCGGTCGGGGTGATCCCGTTGTCCTGGTGGCAGTTTCCGGTGACTCGTCACGTCTGAGGGAGCTGCTGTCCAGATCCGCGACGAACCTGGACTCAGCGGGGACGGGCGCCGTGGAGATCGAGGTGTTCCTCGGGGACGCCGAGACCGAGCCGAACGTTCCTGCGCTGGAAGCCGCGGTGCGAGCCGAGCTCCCAGACCCCGTCGAGAACGGTCGGCACGTGACCGTGATCGTCACGTGGTGGCAGGGCGGCCGCGACGTCGAGGACGGGTCACGACGTCACTGCACCCTGATCTTCACTGACGGTAGCTTCTCGGTGGCCGACGAGCCGGCAGGCCTTCACCCGGCCACCGCCGACCGCGTGGAGTTGTGGCGCCTCGACGGTTTCGACCTCTGCCGGCTGACCGCCCCGGATGGCATCCACCTGATCAAGGCAGTGGCGAAGGAGAACCGTCAGGACGAACGACTGTTCGCCGTCCTGGAGGTGTTCGACCTGGACGTCGACACCGACTCGTCGCGCGCGAGCAGGTATCCGCATCTGACGAGCCAACTCTCGCAGGCCGCCATCGCGATCCGGCGCGCCAGGGCGGCCCTTCCCAACCCGTCGATCTCGCTGAGCAACCGCGTCGTGGTCTACGCCGAACCGACCTGGACGCTGAGCGACACCGAGTTGCAGGCGGTGATCGTGGAGCTGCTTCCGCTCACCCGCGGGCTCGGCCTGGAGAAGGTGGTCGGAAGCGTCCGAACTGAGGATCCGCTCACCGGCGAGCGCACCGAGGAGGTCATCCACATCACGACACCTCCCACGGTGGGCGTCATGATCGGACGAACCAAGCCGTCGCCGAACCGGATTCGTCCGATGTCGGAGTATCGTCGCCGCGTCGTGGCCATGCAGCGCCGCGGGCTGGTGTATCCGTACGAGATCGTCGAGCTGCTCGTCGGCACCGGGGCCACGCACACGGAGCTCCCCACGGGCGAGTTCGTCGAATACGATTTCGTGGCAGAGCGATTCGAGGTGGTCGCCCGACCACGTGGTGAGAACACGGCCCGCGTCGTCACCGGATTGATCGACAGCCGTCCCGCGACCTCCAGCGGCACCATCAGGCGGGTGCTCATTCTGAACGAGCCGAGCCGCGATCTCGCCTCGTTGGCCGAACCCGAGTGTCGGAGGATCGTCGCTGCCCTGGATCTGGCCGCCGAACTAGGTGTTCCCGTCGAGTGGTACGCAGTGTCGTCGGGCGCCCGCATCGCCATGGACAGCGGTACCGAGAACCTGGACTGGACGGCGGCCGTGCTGCGCCGCATCATCGAGTTCACTCGGGCCGGTGGCGAGATCAACGTCGTGGTCGTCGGGGTCAACGTCGGGGCGCAGTCGTACTTCGACGCCGAGTCGACCATGTTGATGCATACCTCCGGCGTGTTGATCATGGTGGCCCGAAGTGCCATGGTGCTGACCGGAAAACAGGCTCTCGAGTTCTCCGGCGGTGTCGCAGCCGAGGACAACGCGGGCATCGGCGGCTACGAGCGGATCGCCGGGCCCAATGGCCAGGCCCAGTTCTGGGTGCCGGACGTCGAGTCGGCGTGTGCCCTGCTGTTCCGGCACTACGAGTCGTCGATGCCCTTCGGAGCCCACTGGGAGACCGCTGATCCGTCGGATCGAGACATCAGTTCCCATCCGCATCAGAATGACGGCAACGGAACGTCTTTCGCGACGGTCGGCGACGTCTTCTCCACCGCTCACAACCCAGACCGGAAGCGACCGTTCGACATTCGATCGGTGATGTCGGCCGTCCGCGACCAGGACGCGCCACCGCTCGAGCGATGGACGGATTGGCAGGACGCCGAGAACGTCATCGCCTGGGACACCCGGCTGGGTGGTTTCGCCGTGTCGCTGATCGGCATCGAGTCGCGAAACCTTCGCCGCAGGTTGCCGCGTCCCGTCGACGGCCCCGACTCATGGACTGCGGGAACCCTTTTCCCGCAGTCGTCGAAGAAGCTGGCGCGCGTCATCAACGCCGCGAGTGGACGCCGGCCGTTGGTGTTCCTCGCGAACCTCTCGGGCTTCGACGGATCGCCGGAATCGATGCGCAAGCGGCAACTCGAGTACGGCGCCGAAATCGGCCGAGCCATCGTCAACTTCCGTGGTCCGATCGTGTTCTGCGTCATCTCCCGGTATCACGGCGGCGCCTACGTCGTGTTCTCCAAGTCGCTGAACCCCAATATGGAGGTCTCGGCCATCGAGGGTTCCCGTGCGTCGGTGATCGGTGGCGCGCCCGCCGCGGCGGTGGTGTTCACCAGGGAAGTGCGCGCCCGGGTGAGACAGGATCGCGCAGTCGCCGAACTCGAAAGCCGGCTCGCCGAGGCAGGCGCGGACGAGCGACCCGACCTCCAGCACCAGCTGCACGAACTGACCGGCAGGATCACCGCCGAGGTCCAGGCGGCCGTCGCGCGAGAATTCGACGACGTCCACACCGTCGAGCGCGCGCTGAAAGTGGGCTCGATCGACCACATCGTCACTCCGTCGGGCCTGCGTCCTTACCTGATCTCCGCGGTGCAGCGTGGCCTGGACAACACCAAGACCGACAACCGCACGACCGAAGTCCCACTGAGAGAAGGAACGCACCATGCCTAAAGTCGTCATCACGGGTCGAGGCATCATCGCCCCGATGGGCAACTCCGTGCCGGAATACCTCGACGCCCTCCGCAACAACGTCTCCGGCGTAGGCCGGATCAGCTGGCCCGGCGAGTCCGAGTCCTTCTGGTTCGCGCCGGTCCGGGACTTCGATCCGACGCAGTGGATGAGCGATAAGGTCGCCGACGGAACCGATCCCTTCGCGCAATGGGCGCTCGCGGCCGCCGAACAGGCCAAACTGGATGCAGGACTGGGCGATCTGGACCCGGAACGCACCGGTGTGGTGCACGGCACCAGCATGGGCGGCACCCGCTCGCTCAGCGCCGCGCAGCGCGGTTACGAACGCGACGGAGCCAAGGGCGTCGACCGCAAGACGATGATCCGCATCCTGCCGAACATGGCCGGTTCCCAACTGGCGATGCGGTATTCGCTGCACGGACCCCTGCTCACGCTGACCACCGCGTGCGCCTCCTCCAACGACGCCATCGGCAATGCCGCCCGGCTGATCCGGTCCGGTGAGGCCGACGTGGTGATCACCGGCGGCACCGAAGCGGTGACGCTCGGCGACGGCGACTTCGCGCCTGCCTGGTACTTCGCCCAAGCTCAGTACGGGATGATCACGTCCAGCACAGACGAGCGGCGCACCCTGACACCGTTCGACCGGGATCGCACGGGAATCGTCATCGGCGACGGCAGCGCGATGTTCGTCATCGAGAGCGAGGAGCACGCGCGCGCCAGGGGTGCACGCATCCTCGCCGAGATCGTGGGCTACGCGTCGCTGGCCGATGGGCCCCACCCGTCGGCTCCGGAAGCGAACGGCAAGTGGGAAGCCCTCGTCATGCGCAAGGCTCTGGCCAACGCCTCTCTCGAGCCGGCTCAGGTCGACGCCATCTACGCCCACGCCACCGGGACCGCCAAGGGCGACACCGCCGAGATCCGCGCGATCAACGCCGTCCATGGCGGCAGAGATCTGCCGGTCACCGGAATCAAGGGCCACACGGGTCACACGGGCGCGGCATCCGGGGCGATGAGCGCGGTGGCTGCGCTCGAAACCTTCTCCTCGGGCATGTTCCCAAACGCCTTCGGCACCGACGTCGTCGACCCCGAAGCGGACTTCCGCGTCATCACCGAGAAGCCCGCCACGGTGGAAGCCGAAGTCATCCAGATCAATTCGTTCGGCTTCGGTGGCCAGAACGCATCGCTGGTGCTGCGCCGGCCATCCGCCTGACCACTCCATCTCTCTCGAAAGGTAATTCTCCATGGGCAATGTGACTTATGACTTCACCGGACGATCCGTCATCGTGACCGGCGCTGCGCGCGGGATCGGGTTCGAGCTTGGCTCGTTCTTCGCCAACGCCGGTGCGCAGACCTACATGGTCGACATCGATGCCGACGAACTGCAGGATGCGGCCAAGCGGGCAGGCGGCGTGGCCGTCGTGGCCGACGTCCGCAGCACCGACGACGTGCAGGCTGCGGTGGCCACGGTCATCGAGGACACCGGCAAGGTCGACGTCGTGGTCAACAACGCGGGGGTGCTGCGGGACAAGGTGGTCTGGAAGCTCACCGACGAAGACTGGCAGGAGGTGCTCGAGGTCCACGCGGGCGGCACGTTCCGGTTCACCCGGGAGTGCGTCCCCCACTTCAGGGAACGCTCCTTCGGTCGCATCATCAACATCACCTCCTACACCGGTCTGCGCGGCAACCCAGGGCAGTCCAACTACGGAGCAGCGAAGGCGGGCATCATCGGTTTCACCAAGACCGCCGCCAAGGAACTGGCCCGGTTCGGTGTCACCGTGAACGCGATCGCCCCCAACGCCGAGACGCGGATGATCGCCTCCATTCCGCCGGACAAGAAGGCCGAACTCGCCGCGGGCATTCCGATGGGACGGTTCGCGCAGCCGAGCGAGATGTGCCCGGCGATTGGTTTCCTGGCCTCCGAGGAAGCCGGCTTCATCACCGGCACGGTGCTCGCCGTCGACGGCGGGATGTCGATATGACCGGTCTGACGATTGCCTCGTTGACCGAGCAGTCCGATCTCGACCTGGGCGCCAGCCACTGGATGGAGATCGATCAGCAGCGGATCGACACCTTCGCCGAGATCACCGAGGATCCGCAGTGGATTCACGTCGATCCCGTGCGATCGGCCAGCGGCCCGTTCGGTACCACCATCGCGCACGGCTATCTGACGATGTCGCTGATCGCGCCCGTACTGAACGAGTTGTTCGTGGTCGACGACGCCGTCGCATCGATCAACTACGGCGCCAACAAGATCCGCTTCCCCGCCTTCGTCCCGTCCGGCGCGCGGCTGCGCGGACGTCTCACCCTGCTCGGTGCCGAGCCCGTGGCAGGCGGGGTTCAGGCGTCGCTGCGGGTGACGATGGAGATCGAAGGCGGCGAGAAACCCGCGTGCGTGGCGGACGTGCTGATTCGACTGAGGGGCGGCGACGACCAGTGAAGGCCTACCAACTCCACTCCTACGACGGGCCAACGGCTTTGAGCCTCGACGAGGTGCCAGAGCCGTCACGTGACGACGACGTCGCGGTCGTCGAGGTCAAGGCGATTGGGATCAACTTCCCCGACCTGCTCCTCACCAAGGGCCTCTATCAGCGCAAGCCCGAGACTCCGTTCGTTCCCGGGTGCGAGGTGGCCGGTGTGATCAGCTGGGTCCCCGAGGGTTCCGGATGGTCCGTCGGGGACCGTGTGATGGCCTTCGTCTGGGACGGCTCGTACGCCGAATCGGTGGCGATACCGCTCAGTTCCCTGGTCGCGATCCCCGAGGAGATGGGATTCGACGTCGCGGCAGGACTGGTGGTGAACCACCACACGGTGCACTTCGCGCTGGCCCGGCGTGGCCGGGTGCTGCCGGGAGAATCCGTGCTGGTGATGGGCGCTGCCGGCGGGATCGGCAGCGCAGCCGTCCAGGTGGCCAAGGGGCTCGGCGCGAGGGTGATCGCCGGAGTGGCCGGCCAGCACGAGGTCGCCGTTGCCGAGGCATCCGGGGCCGACCACGTGATCATCCTCGAGAAGGGTTTCGCCAAGACGGTTCGCGATCTCACCGGCGGGGACGGCGTCGACGCCATCCTCGATCCCCTCGGCGACTGGCTGTTCGACGAAGGCGTCAGGGCCCTGGCATCCGAGGGCAGGATACTGATCATCGGTTTCGCGGCGGGTGACATACCGTCGCTGAAGACGAATCGCCTTCTGCTACGCAATGTCTCGGCCGTCGGCGTGGCGTGGGGAGCCACCCTGGACAAAGACCCCTCGCTGCTGTCCTGGGGCGCCGACGCGCTGCACCGGATGTACGCCGAGGGCAGCGTGCGCCCTCAGATCGGGCACCGGTTCACGTTCGGCGACATCCCGGCCGCGCTCACGCATCTCGACGCCCACCAGATCCGAGGCAAGGCGATCATCGAGATGGCATAGACAGTCGGCAGATCTGCGAAGTTTGCGAATGTGCGTCCTCGCAACCGTACTAGTCTGGTGGGGTGGACAAGGTATTCGCGGGCATCCGGCTCAGGAGGCTCCGTGAAGAACGCGGGCTCAGCCAGGTGGAGCTGGCGCGCATCCTCGCCATCTCGTCGAGCTATCTGAACCAGATCGAGCACGACGCCCGACCCATGACCGTCACCGTGCTGGTGCGGTTGACCGAGGTGTTCGGGATCGACCCGGCGTTCTTCGCCCCCCGCGACACCGCACGCCAACTCGCCGAACTCCGTGAGGCGCTCCCGGAAGTCGCGCCGGGGGTCCCCCACCCCGCCTCCGACCTGCAGCAGCTGGCGACGTCGATGCCGGAGGTCGCCGAC
>NZ_JBOGDD010000311.1:0-14328 GCF_050701675.1 Mycobacterium sp.
GGGTAGAGCTCAGCCCATTGCAGCACGTCGGCATACGTGGGATCTCCACCGTCGTAGCCGGTGAAGGCCGATGGTGGACTCTTCTTCCTCATCCGAGGCAGCGGCAGAATGCCCCGATACCCGAGTCGCCAGTAGATATCGCATGCGGACGCGTAGCCGGTAGAATCGGCTGCATCATCTTCGGCGAGGTGGTGGGTGGCGCTCTCCGTTATTTCGGGGGGCGCCGCCGTCGTGTCAGGTGGCATTGCGCGAACCGCCGTCCTGGCGCCCGGCGATGAGGATCGCAGACCGACTGCAGGCGCGGCACTCTCCGGCCGCGATCATCTTCGGAGTCCTCAGAACCTTGTCGCAGACCTTGCAACGGCCGATGGCGCGCGGGCCGTTGTGGCGACTCATGACGCACCACCAGCGGCGCGCACGGGCCGCAGTAGCTCGGCTAGTCGGGTCCTCTGCTCATCGGTCAGTGGCGGCGCGCTGGCCAGCACGCGCTGGACGTACTGGGCAATCTTCTCTTCGGCGAGATCACGGCGCGCCTCTACCTCGGCGGTCGCATCACCCGCCCTTGCGGCGCGGGCAACGCGCGCCGTGAATGATCGAATTTCGGGCATGAAGGCTCACCTCTCGGTAAGCCCTCTCGGCAAGCGACCCGCCCCAGTGGCGAACAGAACGCCAAGGCTGGGAACACCGCTTCGCAGCATGTCCCCGCCGACTAGGCGAGCCTGTCTTAGTGCAGACGACAATAACAGAAATTTGGACGAAACACGTTGTGCAGTAAGTGTATTGCGTTCACTACGTTCTGAACGTGATGTCGACGGTCTCCGGCTCGAAACCGGGACCGTGTTTGACGCGCGGCAACAGCACCACTTCGACCCGCAGCGTTTCGAGCACTGCGCGTTTCTGAGCCACTGACATTGCCTCCCAACACTTTTCGGCCTCTGGACCCGCCAGCGGGCGCAACGTCTCGACGTCCAGCGAACGCATGGCGGTATCACGTTCCCGCTGTGCCGCCTCCAGCTGCGGCCGCAGTCGCGCCGTGATCCGCTCCAGCTGCCGAATGTCGATCTTGCCGTCGGCCTGCGAGTCTGCAGCCTCGTCGAGTCGGCCTTGCAACTCGTCGCACTTCTTCGCCCACTGGCGCGCGAGCTCGTCGTCGCCCAACAGCCAGTCCAGCGCATCCGGCATCGCCAACCGACCGATGATCACCCGTGCCAACAGGTTGTCCACGTGAGCCTGAACGCGCCCGGTGCAGCCGCGCGGACTGTTGCACATGTAGATCAACGTCGCGTCCCGCCGACCGCTGCGCTTGGCCACCCGCAGCACGTCGCCACACACACCGCACCGGCCGATTCCTTGGGTCAACAGATGCTTGCGGGCACCGGGGCGCGGGCCCGTGTGACTGCGTCGCTCCGGTGAGGCCAACAGCGCCACGACGCGATCGTGCTTGTCGCGATCCACGATCGCAGGCCACCCGCCCTTCATCTCCGTGCCGCCGTGGTCGGCGCGCTTGCGGTAGCGGCGCACCGCAACGTTGGCGTCCCTGACAACCAGGGTGCGAACCGTCGACTTCGCCCACTGTTGCGTCGGTGCCAGCTTGCCCTTCTCCTGCCGCTGGGCACGGATGTCCTCGGGCAGTTTGAGCCACTGTGCATGTCCGGGCGCGGGCACACCGCGCCGGTTCATGTCTTGATACAGCGAGTGCAGCGACTCCCCCGCGAGTAGCCGGTCGACCAACTCCCTGACGACGTCGGCCTCGGCCTCGTTTACGGTCTGCTCGGCGTGGATACCGCGCCCGGTGCGATCCCACCCGTACGGGCAGAAACCCCACGCATGGCCCCGCTGGGCCATGTCCGCGATGGCAGCCGAGACGCGCTCGGCCTTCACTTCGCCCTCCAGTGAATCGAAGGCCGTGAGGAGGTCGGCCATGCCGCGCCCGTACGCGGTGCGCAGATCTAGCGATGGCCCCTCCACGGCAACGATGTCGACTTTGTGCGTGCCGAACGTGCTGATTACCTCGGCGCGGTCGGCACGGCTCCGTACCAGCCGACTGGTCTGCCAGACCATGACGTGGTCTATCTGCTCCGTGGTCACCAGGTGACGGATGCGCTCATACCCCGGCCGGTGCAGTCCCTTGGTGGCCGAGACATTGTTCTCCTTCACCTCGGCTACGACGTCGTAGTCGAGTTCCACGGCGCGCTCCCGCATCCGCGCGAGCTGGCGATCGACGCCTACCTCGTCGCGGTTCCGGTCGAAGCTGATACGCGCGTACAGCGCAGCTCGTTCCCTCATCGGATGGCCTCTCCGGTAGTCATACCCCTTAAGAGTAGACTAGCTGTCTCGGCTGCGCGGACCTGTACCGCAGCGACCGCGATGCGGCATGGCCCGCCGTCGCCGCCCAGTTGCGGGACGCCGTCGGCAGCGCCGACCGAGCCACCATGCTCGGCACCGCGGCGCTCGCGCTCAACCAGGTCGACCGCGTCATCCAGGCCGTGCACGAGTCCGATGACCCACGTCGCGCGGGCGAACCGCCACCGACCCTGGACACCACGCTGGAGTTCGACATCCGCACCGGTTCCACGGTGAGCCGCCGTTGGGCTCGTCACCCCAGGTGCCAGTGCTGACGGGAGCCCGCCCGGGTGTGCGCGCTCACAGAGCTTGCTGGCCCTTCGCGGTGGTTCGTCCAGCTTCGTAATGGATGATGGTGGGGTGGCAGACATCAAGCGTGGACGAGCGGCCCGTAATGCGAAGCTCGCAAGCTTGCCCGTCGGCATCGCGGGCCGCGCGGCCCTCGGCTTCGGAAAGCGTTTGACCGGCTCGTCCAGGGACGAGGTCAACGCGGAGCTGATGGAGAAGGCGGCCAACCAACTCTTCACCGTCCTCGGCGAACTCAAGGGTGGTGCGATGAAGGTCGGCCAGGCGCTCTCCGTCATGGAGGCCGCCGTACCCGAGCAGTTCGGCGAGCCGTACCGCGAGGCACTCACCAAACTTCAGAAGGACGCTCCCCCACTGCCCGCGGCCAAGGTGCACCGCGTCCTCGACGCCCAACTCGGTACCAAGTGGCGGGAGCGGTTCACCTCGTTCGACGACACCCCCATCGCGTCGGCGAGCATCGGCCAGGTTCACAAGGCGGTCTGGTCCGATGGTCGCCAGGTCGCCGTCAAGATTCAGTACCCCGGTGCCGACGAGGCGTTGCGGGCCGATCTGAAGACCATGAAGCGGCTCGTCTACGTGTTCAAACAGCTGTCCCCTGGCGCCGACGTCCAAGGCGTGGTCGACGAGTTGATCGAACGCACCGAGATGGAACTCGACTACCGGCTCGAGGCGGAGAACCAACGCGCCTTCGCCAAGGGGTACCGCGACGACCCGCACTTCGTGGTCCCGGCGATCGTCGCGAGCTCGCCCAAGGTCGTCATCGCCGAATGGATGGACGGCATCCCGATGGCGCAGATCATTCGCAACGGCACGCCCGAGCAGCGCGACATCGTCGGTACGCGGCTCTTCGAGCTCACCTACGACGCCCCGAGGCGCATCGAGATGATGCATGGCGATGCCCATCCGGGAAACTTCATGCTGCTGCCAGGGGACAAGCTGGGCGTGCTCGACTTCGGCGCCGTGGCCCCGATGCCCGGCGGCATTCCGATCGAGCTGGGACTGACCGTCCGCTACGCACTGGAGAAGGACTACGGCAAACTGCTGCCGACGATGGAGAAGATCGGTTTCATCCAACGCGGACAACAGGTTTCGTCGCGCGAGATCGACGACATGCTGCGCCAGTACGTCGAACCACTCGAGGTCGAGGTGTTCCACTACACCCGCAAGTGGCTGCAGAAGATGGCCGCCGCCAACATGGACCTCTCGGTCGACTCGATCAAGACGGCCCGCCAGATGGACATACCCGCAAAGCTGGCCATCCCGATGCGGGTCATCGCGTCCAACGTCGCCATCTCGTGTCAGCTCGATGCCCACATCCCGACCAAAGCGCTTGCGCTGGAACTCATCCCGGGGTTCGCAGAAGCTGCGGCTTGATTCTCGGCTCCGCCGAGGCCGCCTAACCCCAGCAATACGTGGGGCTAGGCAGCCTCTGGCCGGCTATGCGGCTGCCGGGTTTTCAACGGGATTCTTCCGGGGCCGGCCCCTTGGGCGCTTCCGCGCCACCACGGTTCCGCGGTCGATGATCTCGCCGCCCCAAACTCCCCACGGCTCTTCGCGTTCCAGCGCCTCGGTGAGGCACTGTCGCCGGATCGGGCAGTCTGCGCACAGCGTCTTGGCCCGCTCCAACTCGAGGGGATTCTCGGCGAACCACAGGTCGGGGTCACCTACGTGACACGGGACCGCCGGAAACGTCCTCTCTCGGCATGTCTGCGGAGACATGTCCGACTCACCTTCTTCCTGGTCTAAGTCGATCAGCCATCTGTCTTCTGATGGATCTGCGACCAGGTGTTCGGCTGTCCCGAAAAGTCTGGCCACGGATCCGGTGTCGGGTCCGTGGCCATTTGGCTCTTCTGGGCTTCCTAGGTGGGGCCCCGATTCACGGACGCGACGGTCGCGGCGGCGGTGCGTCGCTCGATCGCCGGAATGGCGTCATGCGTGGCAACCACCGGATGCGCCGCCGAGGCGGCGGGTCCAGCGACGTAGAGGGGCCACGACATGACGTCAGCGCTAGCGATGGCTACGCCGAAATTCTGAATGATCTTCATGTGAGGCTCCTCCCTTCTGCTCGACCGGATTAGACGGTTATGAGGTTAAAGGCTAACACCCAAAGTCGACAAGCGATTTTCTGACCTGCGGGTTTGGCGCGATCTTTGCGAATCTTGGCGGTTTGGCGCCGGGTCAGCGCCGACCCTTGACGAGCGCGAGGACGTCGGGACCGAACTGTTCGAGCTTGCGAGCGCCGATACCAGGGATGGCGACGAGGGCGGCCTCGTCGGCAGGAAGGGTTTCCGCGATGGCAATCAGGGTGTTGTCGGTGAACACCACGTAGGCGGGCACCTTCATCGTCTTGGAGGTCTCCAGGCGCCACTCCTTGAGCTGCGCCAACAATTCCTCGTCGAGGTCTGACGGGCACGTCTCGCAGCGGCGCAACATGATCGAGGCCGGACTGCTCAATGCCCCGCCGCACACCCGGCAGCGCGGAGTGGCCCCCCGCTGCCGCCGCGGCTTGCTTGGCCCGTCGTCCGTGCTCGCCTGCGGAGCGACGCCGTTGAGGAAGCGCGACGGGCGCCTGCCCTGCCGACCGCCCGGCGTACGTGCCAGCGCCCAGCTGAGCCCCAGGTGGATCCGCGCCCGCGTCACGCCGACGTAGAGAAGGCGGCGTTCCTCCTCGACCTGCTCGCTGTCGGCGCCACGCGCGAGCGCGTGCGAGATGGGAAGCGTGCCATCGGCAAGGCCGACGAGGAACACCGCGTCCCACTCCAGGCCCTTCGCCGCGTGCAGCGACGCCAGGGTCACGCCCTGCACGACCGGGGGATGACGCGCGTCGGCGCGCTGGCGCAGTTCGGCCAGAAGGGCGCGCATGTCGAGCGACGGTCGCTGAGCGACCTCTTCCTCGACGAGTTCGACCAGCGCGAGCAGCGCTTCCCACCGCTCCCTGGCCTTGGTGCCCTGCGGCGGCTCGGCCGTCAGACCGAGCGGCTCGAGTAGCTCGCGGACGACCGCGGGGAGTTCGGTACCGACCGCGTCGACGCGTTCGGATGCCCGCTGCAACGCCGCCAACGCCTGCCGAACCTCCTGGCGGCTGAAGAATCCCTCCCCGCCCCGCACCTGGTAGGCCACGCCCGCCGCGGTCAGCGCCTCCTCGTACACCTCCGATTGCGCGTTGATGCGATAGAGCACCGCGATCTCCGAGGCGGCGGTACCCGAACCGATGAGCTTCTTGATGGACTTGGCAACGGCGGTGGCCTCGGCGACTTCGTCCGGATGCTCGCTGAACGTGGGTGTTGGCCCGGCATCGCGCTGACCGACCAGATGCAGCTTGCTGCCTGCCATCCGCCCGCGCGCGACCGCGATGACGCGGTTGGCCAGTGACACCACCTGCGGCGTGGAGCGGTAGTCGCGTTCCAGCCGTACCACCGAGGCGTCGGGAAACCGGCGGGAGAAGTCGAGCAGATAGCCAGGCGTGGCACCCGTGAACGAGTAGATGGTCTGGTTCGCGTCGCCGACCACCGTCAGGTCGTCACGCTCGCCAAGCCAGGCGTTGAGCACCCGCTGCTGCAGGGGTGTGACGTCCTGGTATTCGTCGACGACGAAGCAGCGGTACCGATCGCGGAACTCACTCGCGACGGCGGCGTCGTTCTCGATGGCCGCGGCGGTGTGCAGCAGCAGGTCGTCGAAGTCGAGCAACGCGGTGCCGTCGCGGCGCGCCTTCATGGACTCGTACCCGGCGTAGACGGTGGCGATCTTGGCGGCGTCCAGCGGGATGTCGCGACCGGCCTCGGCGACCGCCGCCGCATAGCCCTCCGGACTGATCAGCGATGCCTTCGCCCACTCGATCTCACCGGCGAGGTCACGGACGTCGTCGGTGCTGGCCTGGATCGACGCCCGGTTCGCGGCCTGAGCGACGACGCCGAACTTGCTGTCGAGCAGCTCCCACCCGGTGTCGCCGACCACCCGCGGCCAGAAGTACTGCAGCTGGCGTCGCGCCGCAGCGTGGAACGTCATCGCCTGAACCGCCCCGGTGCCAACACCGTCGGCGCCCTGGTCGTCGAGCGACCGCAGCCTGCTGCGCATCTCCCCCGCGGCACGGGAGGTGAACGTCACCGCAAGCACCTGGCCCGGCGCGACGTGACCGGCCGCCACCAGATAGGCGATCCGTCGGGTGATCGTCCTGGTCTTTCCGGTGCCCGCGCCCGCGAGCACGCACACCGGACCCCGCGGCGCCTGCACCGCCTCGCGCTGCTCATCGTCGAGGTCGTCGGTAAGCCGACTGAGCAGTGGGGAGGCGGCCGCGGGAGACTGGGACGGCATGGCGTCCATCTTGGCAGGGCGCGGTGACAAAGTCTGATCCGACGTGCGCTACGCCGCGTGCCCCCCGGTCGGATGATGCAATACGCGGTGGGTCCGTTACGTTGAATCGGCTATGACTACCGCTGCCAAGGCCCCCCTCACCATGTACTCCACGACGTGGTGCGGCTACTGCGCCCGACTCAAGACCGCCCTGAAGTCCGCGGGCATCGCCTACACCGAGGTCGACATCGAGGACGACCCCCGGGCAGCCGAGTTCGTCGGCTCGGTCAACGGCGGCAACCACGTCGTCCCCACGGTCAAGTTCGCCGACGGGTCGACGCTGACCAACCCGAGCCTCAAGGCCGTCCAGGCCAAGCTCGCCTGAATCAGTCCGCGTACGCCCAGGATTCGATGATCTCCCTGGCAATGGAGATGGATCCGGGCAGCAGTAGCCGCGACGGCGAGTCACTGCTCCAGTCGCCGTCGGCCAGCGCATCGCGAACCTCGGCGCGGGTGAACCACGCGGCCTCGGCGATCTCGCCGTCGCTGAAGAAGAACTCCTGCTCCGGGTCGCCGACCGCGTGGAAGCCGACCATCAGCGAGCGAGGAAACGGCCACGGCTGACTCGCCAGGTACGTGACGTCGGTGACGCTCAGCCCGATCTCCTCGGCCACCTCGCGCACGACGCAGGATTCGAATGACTCACCCGCTTCGACGAAACCCGCGATGAGCGAGAAGAGCCGCTCCGGCCAGACGGTCTGACGAGCCAGCACGGCCCGGTCGTGGCCGTCGTGGATCAGGCAGATGACCGCCGGGTCGAGGCGCGGGAACTCCTCGTGCCCGTTGACGGGGTTGATCCTGGACCACCCCGACTTGTGGATCTTGGTCGGCGATCCGTCGATGGCGCTGAAGCGGGCGCTGTCATGCCAATTGAGCAGTGCGGTGGCCGTCGCGACCAGTTGGGCACTGACGTCATCGAAGATCGAACCCGCCCGGCGCAGGTCGAGCACCTCCGACTCGGCGTGCGGGTCCTCGGGTCCATCCAGGGCGCCGCGCACCGCCCACACGTGCCTGCCGTCCTCCATCCGGCCGAGGAACACCGCGTGCTCGTCGGGTTTGGCGGAGTGCTTCGCCGCCTTGCCGAGCACGACCCGGCCGCCGGAGATGAGGACCTGGTTGCGCCGGTCGACCTTCAGCAGCAGCGCATCGCTCCAGCCGGCGACCGCGGCGTCGACGTCGGTGCGCAGCTCGTCGGCCCGGTCGGCGCCCACGCGCGACAGCAGGGGCACGTTGCGCAGGCGGAACCCGCCGGGCCCGCTCACATTCCCCGAGTCGCTCCGCTCTCCCCCGCCGGCCACGTTCGCGCCGGTCACCGGGCGTCCGCGTTCCGGATGTAGAGCAGTCGGTCACCGGGTTCCATGGCATCGACCTCCGGTGCATCCACCCGCACCAGATGTCCCCCGCGCACGACGCCGAGCACGATGTCGGGTAGGTGCCGCGCCGAACCCCCGACCTCCTTGGAGGTCACGTCGCGCTCTGCGATCGCGAATCCGGCGTCCGGCGTGAGCAGGTCCTCGATCATCTCCACGACGGTCGGCGTCTTGGCCGCCATCCCCAGTAGTCGACCCGCCGTCTCGGAGGACACCACCACCGAGTCCGCACCCGATTGCAGGAGCAGATGGTGATTCTCCGACTCGCGGATCGAGGCGATGATCTTCGCCTTGGGTGCGAGCTCGCGGGCCGTCAGCGTGACCATGGCGGCGGTCGGATCGCTGTTGGTGGCGACCACGATCGACTTGGCGTGCTGCGCGCCAGCGAGCCGCAACACGTCGGCTCGGTTGGCGTCGCCGTGCACCGTCACCAGCCCGGCCTTGTCGGCACGGTCCAGCGCCGCCCGGTCGGTGTCGACGACGACGATCTCGCCGCTCTTCGCACCGTCGCCGACCATGGCCGCGACGGCGGTCTTCCCCTTGGTGCCGTAGCCGACGACGATGGTGTGTTCGCGCACGCTTCTCCTCCACTGCTGGATCTTGAGGGTCTGACGCGATGCCTCGGTCAGGGTTTCCACCGTGGTGCCGATCAACACGATCAGGAAGGCGACCCGCAACGGCGTGATCACCAGCACGTTGACCAGCCTGGCCGACGACGTGAACGGCGTGATGTCGCCGTAGCCGGTGGTCGACAGCGAAACAGTCGCGTAGTACAGGCAATCCAGGAACGAGAGCTCGTTGTCCTGGACGTCGCGGTAGCCGTCGCGGTCCAGGTAGACGATGATCACCGCGGCGAACAGCGCCGCAAGCGCGTAGATCACCCGCATCACGATCTTGCGAGCGGGGCTGACGAAGGGCTCGGGGATGCGCAACGTGCCGACCAGCGTGTGGTCTGGCTGATTGGTCAGCGACTGATCGATCGCCGCCAGCCGACGCCGCAATCTACCCTTGGCCACGGAGGCCCATCATCCGCCCAACGCGCCGCACAGCACAATGTAACCATGACGTCTCTCACACCATCGGTCGACAGTGCGCCCAGCCAGGCCACCGCCCAGCGGATGGGCGCGATGCTCGTCGGTATGGGCGTACTTCACTTCGTCGCTCCCAAGCCGTTCGACACCATCGTCCCCGCCGAGTTGCCGGGCAGCGCGCGGTTCTACACGCTGGCCTCCGGCGTCGCCGAGGCGGCGACCGGCACCCTGCTGCTGGCCCCGCGCACCCGCCGTGTCGGCGCCATCGCAGCCATCGCGTTGTTCATCGGCGTCTTCCCGGCGAACGTCAACTCGGTCAGGGTGCTCTGGAACAAGGGGTGGCCGGCGCGCATCGGCACCATCGCCCGCCTGCCGCTGCAGATCCCGATGATCACCCAGGCGCTCAAGGCGTATCGCAACGCACCTCGCTAAGCGGCCTCGAGAAGCTTGGCCAGCTCGATGGCGTCGGGCAGCGACTCGGGTACGACGGTCCGGCCGCTGCGGACGTAGTGGAACGCTCCACGCACCGAGTCGGGTGACACGCCTGCGGTGGCCGCCCACGCGAGGCGATAGACGGCGAGCTGAACCGCGTTCTGCTGCAACGCCTCTGGCGTAGCGGGCGGGTCACCGGTCTTCCAGTCCACCACGGTGACACCGCCGTCACCGTCGACGAACACCGCGTCGATGCGACCGCGAACCACCGTGCCGCCGATGACCATGTCGAACGGAACCTCGACGTCGACCGGTGTTCTGGACGCCCATGACGACACGGCGAAGGCGGCCTGCAGTTCGGCGAGCCGCTCGGCTTCGGAGCGGCCCAATTCACCGTCGACCGCGCCAGGCAGATCCTCGAGGTCGAACAGCCGCTCGGCATGGAAGAACCGCTGCACCCAGTCGTGGAACGCGGTACCGAGCAGCGCCTGCGGGTCGGGTCGGGTTGGCACGCGGCGCTGCAACCGGCGGACCGCACCCTCGGGATCGCGACCGATGTCCACCAGCGCACTGACCGAGACCTGCGGGGGCAGTACCAGAGGCGGCCGTTGCATGGCCCGCTCCCGCTCGGCAAGCAGTGCGTCGACGTCGGCCGCCCAGCCATCGGTGTCCTCACCACCAGTGACGCCCTGCGTTGGGTCGGCGGCCATCGCCCTAACGACGAGATCCGCGCCACGGTCTACGTCACCGCGACCGGCGCCTGCCGGATCGACGGGCCACGACCGCTCCATCACGTTGTCCCGCAATGGGTTGGCCTCGCCGTCGGCGGGTGCGGGCGCCCACTGCTCGACGACACCGCAGGGATCCCCCGAGGCCGCCGTTCGGTCGATCACGTCCTTGATCTCGAGGAGGAAGTCCGACGGTCCGCGGGGTTTGGCCTCGGTGGCTCCCCAGTGGTGGCCCGACAACAGCAGCGTGTCCTCGGCGCGCGTCAGTGCGACGTACAGAAGGCGGCGCTCCTCGTCGATGCGCCGCTGGTCGAGGGTCTTGCGGTGGTTGGCGATCTTGTCCGACAGGGCCTTTCGATCGTTGACATCCGACGTGTCGAGGACGGGCACACCATGCTCGGACACCGACGCGCGGTCGCCCCTCAGCAGCGGCGGCAGGTCGGCGGCATCCGTCAGCCAGGTACGCGCGGAGCCGGTGGACGGGAACACCCGCGCGCTCAGATGGGGCACCGCGACGACCTGCCACTCCAACCCCTTGGCTGCGTGCACGGTCAGGATCTGCACGCGGTCCTTCGCCACCGCGATCTCGGCTGGCGCGAGGCCGTTCTCCACGTCCATCGCCGCATCGAGGAAGGCGAGCAGCCCGGAAATCGATGCCGACGGGCGCGCCGCGAACTCGGCGACGACGTCCGCAAACGCGTCGAGATGCTCCGTTCCGCACCAGCCCGCCGAAACCGACTGCGCGGAACGGACTTCCGCATCCACCCCCAGCATCCAACGAACCTCGGCGACCAGGTCGGGCAAGGGGTGATGCAGCTGGGCGCGCAGCGCGGTCAGCTCCCGGCAGAGTGCCACGATCCTGGTGTGGCCGATGGCCGAGTAACGGTCGGGGCGGCCCGGGTCGCAGATCGCGTCGGCCAGACATGCACTGTCGGCGTCGGGCGCTGCGGACGCGACGATGTGCGTGGTCGACGACCTGTACGCCGTCGCGCCGTCGAGTTCCACCGCACGCCGCCACAGCGCGGTCACGTCGGCGGCGCCCAACCGCCAACGCGGGCCGGTGAGGATGCGCATCGCAGCCGAGCCCGCGGTCGGGTCGGCGGTCAGGCGCAGCATCGCGACGACGTCGGCCACCTCCGGTACCGACAGCAGGCCCGAGAGCCCGACCACCTCGACGGGCACCCCGCGGGCGGCGAGTGCATCGGCGATCGGCGCGGCATCGGCGTTGCGCCGCACCAGCACCGCCGCTGTGGGAACGTCCGTGCCGGACCCGACGGCGCCGTGGTAGATCCGGGCCACGTGATCAGCCACCCAGTCCCGCTCGCTGCTCACGTCGGTAAGCAGCGCGCACGTGATGGTGCCCGGCTCCGCGCCAGGACGGGGCAGTAACTCCCGCACCGCCACCGACCGCCGTCGTGCCTCCATCGAGATCGCGTTCGCGAGGTGCAGGGCGCGCGGCGGGTTGCGCCAGCTGGTGCGCAGTTCGAGCGTCGGCGCGGGCGTGCCGTCCGACAGGCAGAAGTCGGTGGTGAACCGGGGCAGGTTGGTCGCCGACGCACCACGCCAGCCGTAGATCGACTGGATGGGGTCGCCGACGGCTGTCAGTGCCAGCTCGTCGTCGACACCCCCACCGAACAACGAGGACAGTGCCACGCGCTGCGCATGGCCGGTGTCCTGATACTCGTCGAGCAGGACCACCCGGTAGCGCTGGCGCAGCTGCTCGCCGACTTGCGGGAACGTCGAGGCGAGCCGGGCCGCCGCCGCCATCTGCATGCCGAAGTCCATGACGTTCTCGGACCGCATCCGATCCTGCAACGCGTCGATCAGGGGCACGATCTCGGTGCGCTCGGTCTGAGTCGCCAGCATCTTCAGGAGCGACTGGCTTGGCCCGCCATCGCGCTGCCGAGGACCGGCGGGCAGGGCGTGCACCAGCCGCTCCAGTTCGACGTGGGTGTCGCGGAGTTGATCGGTGTCGACGAGGTGCTCGGCCAGCTGGCCGGCCAGCCGCAGCACCATCGACGTCACCGTCGCAGGCGACTTCTCGGTCTGCAGGTCTTCCGCGTACTCGCAGACAACGCGAAAGGCCAACTGCCACAGCTCAGTTTCCCCGATCAGCCGTGCCGATGGCTCAACCGGAAGCAGCAGGCCGTGCTCCCGCAACAGGGTGCCTGCGAACGCGTGATAGGTCCCGATCGACGGGTGCTCGTCGACCTCCGCCCGGTCGCCGGGCACCAGCCCCGCGCCGGCGAGTCGCGCGAGCCTGGTGCGCACGCGACGCAGCAGTTGGCCCGCCGCCTTGCGCGTGAACGTCAGCCCGAGCACCTCGCCAGGGCGGGCGTACCCGTTGGCGACGAGCCACACGACGCGCGCAGCCATCGTCTCGGTCTTGCCCGCACCCGCGCCGGCGATCACCACCAATGGGCCTGGCGGTGCGGAGATGACCGCGGCCTGCTCCTCGGTCGGCGCGAAGATGCCGAGCGCATCCGCCAGCTCGGCCGGACTGTAGCGAACCGTCACGAGCGCCCTCCCAAGGCCGCCTGAGCGGGACACATCGCCCGCACCGGACAGTGCGCGCAACCGTCGTTGATGCGGGCCACGAACTCCGGGCCCCTCGTTGCCCCCGCCGCCTGGCGGACGCGCTCGTGCCACTCATCGCGGCCGTCTGCCGTCATCGGGTTCTGGTCGCGCTCGGTGGCACCTGCCACGCCGATCTTGCCGAGGTAGACCAGCCGACCCCCGCCGGCCTCATCGCCTTGGGGCAGAACACCTTCGGCGATGGCGAGCTGATACATGGCGAGCTGTGCGTGGCGCTGGGCATCGTCCTTGCTGACCGGGCTCTTGCCGGTCTTGACGTCGACGACGACGAGCCTGCCCTCGGCGTCACGTTCCAACCTGTCGACCCGCCCCCGGACCCGGACGCCCGGTTGACCGGAACCGCTCGGCGCCACCACGCCGTCCACGTCGACCTCGGTGCCCACCTCGGTCAGCTCCCCACGCGTCTGCGCACGCCACTCGATGAACGCGGTGAGCATGGCCCGGTGACGCTCGAGTTCGTTGGCCGAATGCCACGCCGCATCGAACGGGAGTGCCTCCCAGACGGATTCGAGCTCGGTAAGCATCTGGCCCTCGGTCTGCTCGCCGTCGGACACCAGGGCGTGGACGAGAGTGCCCAGCGCCGAGCGCACGTCGCGGCCCTCACTCCCCCCGTGGCGTTCGAGTAGCCATCGCAACGGGCAGTCGGCCAGCGTCTGCAACTTCGACGGGGACAGGGTCACCACGTGCTCGTCGCCCGACCACAGCGGCTGATCGGTGGACACCGCGGTGGTCGCGTACCACTGCGCAGGGCTGGCGCAGGGAACGCCCGCCTCGACGAGGCGGGCCAATTGCGTTGCCGCGCAGGTACGCGCCGCGTCATCGACTGCCCCCTCCGGTGCGCACACCACCGCCCGCAACCTGCCGACGACGGCCGACGGCGCGAGGACCCGCGGCGCGCGCACGGGGTCCGCGTCGTCGTCGGGCTGCTCGGTGGCCAGCGCCGCGAGCTCGTCGCAGAAGGGGGACGGCAGCAATGCGTCATCGCCCTCGTCGCCGTCCACCGCCGTAATCAGCACGCGCGAGCGGGCCCTGCCGAGTGCGGCGATCAGGAGCCGGCGCTCCTCCGCCAGCAATGGCGCCCTCGTCGACGTACCGTCGGCGATGCCGTCGAGCACGTCGACCAACTGCTGCGTGGCGAGCACCCCCCCGCGGGGAACCACGTTGGGCCACAAC
>NZ_JBOGDD010000312.1:0-9807 GCF_050701675.1 Mycobacterium sp.
CGATGGGACGATGGCACGGCGACGTGCGGGCCCAGATCCCGGTCAGCCTGCACCATCACGACGAGGACGCCGCAGTCGGCAACCGCGACTCGTTCATGAACGTCGACCTGCACCACGACGAGTCGGACCCGCTGGCGCGGCTCGACCTCATCAGGGCCGAAACCAGTCGGCGCAAGCGTCTCGACGATGCCGACGAGCTTTACGACCTATTCCACGCGCTTGGCAGGGTCAAACACGTCGGTAGTGCCGCACGGCGACTCGCAGGCAGCCCCCGCGAGTTCTCCGTCTCGATCTCGAACGTGCCAGGCCCGCCCACCCCGATCAGCATCGCGGGTCGGCGGGTTCTGCACCTGTTCTCCTCGTCCGAGCCTGCGCTGCACCACGCGCTGCGGATCTCCGCGGTCTCCTGCGCAGGTGACGTCGGCATCGGGCTCTGCACCGATCCACGTGCCCTGCCCGACGTCGCGCGGCTGGCGGACTGCATCGAAGCGTCGTACACAACGCTGCGGGATGCCGCAGGAGGAGGTCAGCACGATGCCTGAGCAGGCGACGGTCGATGCGCTCGCAGCCAAGCTGGTACCGGCCACGGCGGTGCTCGACCACATCGAACCCGACGCCGAATTGATTGTCGGCGTCGCCAACGGGGAACCGCGGACCGTGATCGACGCCATCGAGGCCGGCGCCGCCGCGCTGACCAACGTGCGGATCCACCAGATGCTCCCGGTGCGCGACCGGCCCTACTTCCACGGCGCGGTCCCCAACCTGCGGCACGTGTCGTGGTTTCTCTCGCCGTACCTGCGCGAGCCGTTCCACGAGGGTCAATGCGATCTGGTGCCCAACAGCTTCAGCGAGATACCGCATCTGATGCGGACCGCGACCAAGTGCTCGCTGCTGCTGTCCGCCGCGTCGCCGCCCGACGAGCACGGCTTCTTCTCCCTCGGATCCCACGCCGACTATGTCGCCGCACTGGCCGGCGAGATGCCCGTCTTCCTGGAGACCAATGCGCAGGTACCGCGCACCCGTGGTGAGAACCACATCCACGTCCGCGACATCGTCGGCTGGTGCAAGGCGGACTACCCGCTCGTCGAGCTCCCGTCCGGGGCGGCCACCCCCGCCGACACCAGGATCGCCTCGCTCGTGGCCGAACGCATCCCCGACGAGGCCACCCTGCAGATCGGTATCGGGTCGGTGCCCGATCAGGTGGTGCGCTTGCTGCGCGATCACCGCCGCCTCGGTGTCCATACCGAGCTCCTTGGCGAGGGCATCGTGGACCTGATCCAGTCCGGCGCGATCACGGGCGAGTGCAAGACCACCCACCGGCACAAGGCCATCACCACCTCGGCCATCGGAACCAAGCGTCTGTACGACTTCATCGCCGAGAACCCCGGTATCGAGTTCTGGCCCGTCGACTACACGAACGACCCACGGGTGGTCGGCCAGCAGCACAGGATGAACGTCGTCAATGCCACCCTGGAGGTCGACTTCCTCGGCCAGTGCGCGTCGGAGTCACTCGGCACCAGCTACTGGTCGTCCTCAGGCGGTCAACCGGACTTCGCGCGCGGCGCGCTCTTCGCCGAGGACGGGCAGTCCTTCATCGTCCTGAAGTCCTCCAACCACGACGAGTCGGTGTCGCGAATCGTGTGCCAACTGCACCCCGGCGCTGCGGTGACGACGTTCAAGAACGTCGTCGACAAGGTCGTGACCGAGTACGGGGTGGCGGAACTACGTGGCCAGCCCATCCGCGAGCGCACCCGCCGCCTCATCGCGATCGCCCACCCGAACTTCCGCGAGCAGCTGGAGAAGGCCGCCAGGACCGTCGGCTATCTCTGATTTGCTAGACAGGCTATGAATACCGCGCCGTCCGACCGATTCCGTGACCCGCGCCACTGCGATCAAGACTGATTCCTGCCAACCGACGATGAAATTCCGCCAATGGAATTAGCGGGCTGAGCAGTGTGTTGAAGGACGCATACCGGGTGGAGAGTTCCAAAACGGTTGAGAAGGGGTTCCGAACCGCAACGGCTCAAACACCAAAGAGGATCAAGGAAGAAGGCTTCGAAATGAAGAAATTCGGGTTTGCCACAATGGCCGCAACAGCATTCGCCGCGGCGCTCGTCGGGCTCGCTGGCCCCGCGCAGGCCACGACGGTCGCCGCACCGGTGTCCGTGTACTCGACCGGCGTCGACCATCACGCGTGGCTCAACGACATCCAGCAGCAGGTGAAGGCGCCACCGGCTCCGGTGGTCGGCAACGGCCGCTGATCCGATAAGCCAAGAAGGGGCACCCGGCAACGGGTGCCCCTTTTTCGTGTCAGAACCTAGCTGGCGGCCCGCCGTAGCGCCAGCTTGCGGAGATCGGCTGGGAGGGCGTCGGCGTCGAGCACGTCGGGCATCAGGTCCGGCTCGAGCATCATCGCGCGGTACACGAAGGCGATGGTGATGCCGTGGTCCGGTCGTGCGACGAGCTCGACGGCATCCCCGCCCCGGATCGACCCGGGTTCGATCACCCGCAGGTACGCGCCAGGCGAACCGCCGTGGGTGAACGTCTTGATCCAGCCGTCGATGCCGAGCCGGTTGGCGAAGGTCTTGCACGGCGTCCTCGGTCGGGTCACCTCGAGCAGCACGCCGTCGGAGCCGATGCGCCACCGCTCACCGATGACGGCGCCGCTGACGTCGATCCCCTCCGTGGTGATGTTCTCGCCGAACATCCCGTTGGTGAGTTCGCGATCGAGCCGAGCCGCCCAGGCGTCGAGATCCTCACGCGCGTAGGCATATACGGCCTGATCGTCGCCGCCGTGCAGCTTGGGATTTCCGATGACGTCGCCGACGATCCCGCTTCCGAGTCCGCCGTGCATCGGCCCCGGCGCCCGCACGGGGATGGCTCCGTCGGTTGGGCGTTTGTCGATGCCGGTCTTCGGGGTGCTCCCGTCCCGACCGATGTACGCGCTGTTCACTGTCAACACCGATGCCACGGCTAAAGGGTAGTCAAGCCGCGACGACCCCGCCTGTTGCGTTAGTCACCGTTCTGCGCCGCCGCGTCCCGCAGTATCTGCTGCAGGCGCTCCATCGGGTCACCGACACCCGGGTGCAGCTGCAGCTCTCCGTCGGGTTGCGTGGTGGTGGACGTCGAGGCCGGCGGCGGCGGAGGCGGAGGCGCGGCTCCGGCAGGCGGGGGTGGCGGGGGAGGCGCCGCTGCCTGGGCCGCGTCGATCTTCTGCGTCAGCCGGGCGGCCGCATCGTCGAGAAGGGCCCGGCGCTGCTCGTCGGCGTCGGTGCTGCCCGTGAAGCATCCGTCGGGGGCCGCGTTTACGACGGCAAGTGCGTTTCGGTACCAGGCGACGGCCGATCCGGCGTCGAATACTCCTGCGGCCCGGTCTCCCATTGTCTCCCTGACGAATTCGAGGTTGACTCGCGCCGGGCAGGATCGGGCGGGTTCGGTGCGCTCGAGCGCGGCGGAGAACTGCCGGTCCGCGTCGTCGAGCCGGCCGTCCAGTACGGCGAGGCTCCCTGCGGCGAAGAACGCCTTCTCGGGCTCCACGACGTTGAGCACGTTGAGCGCAGCGACGTCACCGCGCAAGGCGTCGGCATTCCGCTCGGCGAAGTCGCGGGTGGCCGATCCGCCCGCGATCACGACCGACCACAGCTTCACCAGCACGATGAGCAGCACGACCGCGACGGGCGCCGAGAAGAGCAGCAGCCGGGTCCTGGCGCTCACGCGATCACGCCCGTGTTCAGCCGGGTGCGGCGGAACTCCCGCAGCACCACGTAGAGCTCGAGGAGGAGCAGCGCCGCCGCGAGGATGGCGGGCGCCCAGTAGAGCTCCGTCCGCCCGGAGGCGGCGGCGGGGACGTCGGCTCCCCTTGCGGCGACGGCGGTGTCAGGAGGTGCCACCGAGGCGAGGGAGTCGGCATCGACGCGTGGGACGTACGGCACACCGATCTGGTCGGCGATGCCACGCAGGGCCTGCTCGCCGACCGCCGATCCGTAGCCGAACACCGCACCGCCGTCGACGGCGTCCTCAGGCAGGTTGAACTCGCGAGGCGGCTGCTCCGACTCGGGGGCGCCCGCACCGAGGTAGAACACCAGCGTCTTGGCGCGGGGAAACTGCTGCGCCGCGCTGATGAGTTGATAGCGCAACATGTTTCCCGCAGCGCCCGCATTGACGTTGGACGAGGAGTCAGGCGTCGACGGGTACGGCTCGAAGGTATCCGCCAGCGGCCGCAGACTCCACGTGTCCGCCGAAAGGGGCCACTCGAGCGCGGGCCGCTCAGCGAAGGAGATCACGGCGACGCGGGCGCCCGGGTACCTGTCGATGAGCGTGAGCATGTCGCCGCGCGCGACCGACATCCTCGACTTCCCGTCGGAAGAGTCCCGCACCCGCATGTCGGGCGATCGGTCGACGACCAGGAACACGTTGGGTGCCTCACGATCCGCGACCCGGCTGGGACCGCGCTCGTCAGCATCGATGACGGGTCGTGCGGCGGCCACGAGAAGAAGCAGCATCGCCAAGGTCAGGCCGCACCACCGCCACACCGCGACGCGGGTGCGGCCCTTCGCGGTCAGCCTGCGGAGCACGACGATGCGGGTGGCCAGGATGGCCGCGGCGACGACGCCAAGCAGGATTGGTGGCAGCACGGGCTCGAACGTCATCGTCGTTGCACCACCGGCCACGCCGCCAACATGGCCGCCGCAAGCAGCGCGAGGACCAGTGGGACGTCGGGGGATTCGGTCGACCTGCCGTCGGCGTCCCGCGCGTCGCTGGAGCTGGCCCGTGGCGGGTGGTCGCGGATCTCGGTCAGGCGCGTGGCCACGCCGGAGTCGGCCGAGAATTCCTGCCCGCCGGTGTCTCGCGCAAGTGCGGAGAGGAAGGTCGAATCGGGGCCGGTGGCCAGCACGTTGACCTGGACGCCCGCCGCAAGGGCGACGTCCTTGACTCGATCGGCGGTGAACAACGCCGGACGCGGATCGTCGGGAGACGGTGACTGGCCTTGACCGACGTAGATCAGCGAACGGCGTTGCGCTGCAGCGTGATCGAAGTCCGGAAATCCGGTGAGGCACAATGCCAGCTGGTCCTCGACACTCTCGGCGTAGTCCGAGTAGGACAACGCGGGGGAGAAGGCTGCGACGTCTCCGCGTTGATCGGCAGGCTGGGCGTAATTGGAGAAGGTCTCCTTGACGTACTGGTAGTCCCGGGTCAGCGGTACCACCCGTCGGTTCGGCGACGTCAGGCCGATCCGCTCGGTGCTGAAGTCGTCTGCGTGGTCGGTGAAGTAACGCAGCGTGGCGCCGACGGCAGGATCGGTCACGGGAGCGCCGATGCACACCATGACGTCCTCGGGGTCTTCGCCGTCGAGTTGCCTTGCCGAAGTGAACAATCCGCTCGGGCGCGCGGCGACGATGATCGAGCAGGCGAACATGACGACGAGCAGCGCAATCGTGACGACGGCCGCCCTGGTGCGGTTCCGCTTCGCCCGCACGTATTCGGGCAGCCGGGTCAGGCGGCCCGCGTTGGCCAGCGGCCGCAACCGTCGGCGTTCGGCATCCATCGGCCGCAGCAGCACCGCCGCGATGCAGATCGCCAGAGCCACGCACCCGGCGATCGCGACGACCATCCAGGTCAGGTCCACGACCGGATCAGCTCCTCAGCGTCGTCGCCGATGCGTCCGACGTCGAACTGTGACGCAGCGTTGAACTGTACGTCGGTCAGTTGCCCCAATACGGCTGCGGCGGCCGCGATCTCGCTACGGGCGATGTCGTCGAGCTGCATGTACTCCGCGGGCACGCCCGTCACCCGATGCAGGAACCGGCGGACTTCACCGCTGACCGCGGCACCGGCCTGCGCCGCCTCGAGTTCGCCAGCACGGTAGCGGCCGCCGATCTCGTTCACCGCCCGCGCAAAGCGGTACCGAACCATGCGGTCGCGAGCCGCCCCCACGAGCGGTACGTCACGCAGCCGTCGACGACGGGAAGTGAGGAGGACGACGCCGACGTACCAGCCGACGAGGACCGTCGAGAGCACGATGGCCAGCCACAGTGGCCAGGACGAGTAGGGCGTCGGACCGATGACGTGGCGTAGCAGGTCATCTGGCACGGGCATACACCCCCGTCAGCGCCGTCAGCGAGGTCCGGATGGCGGCGCTGCCCCGAACCGCCGCATGCGGCACCCCTTGCACGGTCATGAACTCCGAGAGTCGTTCACGCCGTTCCGATTCCGCGTGCTGATACGCCTCGACGACACGTGGTCCGAGCGAGGCACCGCTGAGCACCAACCCGCCGTCGCCCACGTCGTAGCCAGCTGACTCGTCCCCGACCGAGCCCACCGCCGGCATGTCCGACACCATCGCCCACAGCACGTCATGGCTGCCACCGAGTTGGGTGAGCACGCCATCGAGCCGAGAATCCACGTCGGGCTCGTCGGACACGACGACGATCAACAGTGGACGACGGTAATGTCTTGCCACCCAGTCGAGTTGAGTGAGGATGCTGCTCCGGGCCGGCTGTGCCGCAGCGTGCTGATGGAATCTGTGCAGCATGTACTCGATGTGCGTCTCACCGCGCCGCAACCGAATGTCGACACACCCGCGGGCGTCACCGAAGACCATGCCGATCTCGTCGGATCGCCGCAGCGTGATCAGTCCCAGCGCGCCGATGACGTTGGCGGCCACGTCGCGCTTCGGCTCGCCGGACGGAGCCAGCGCCGCCGTGTTGCGGCCCGCATCGGCCACCACGAGGATCTTGTGGTGCTTCTCGGTGACGAACCGCTTGATCAACACGTGGCCCGAGCGGGCCGTCGCCTTCCAGTCGATGTCGCGGACGTCGTCGCCAGGCACGTACGGGCGCAGGTCGTCGAACTCGAGGCTGCGGGTGTGCACCAGCGCGTAGCGGCCGCCCTCGAGCATGCCGTTGGTGTCGCGGCCGAAGTGCGCCTTGGCTCGGTCGAGATGTAACCCCATGACCTCACGGCACCCGCACTGCTCGCAGCACCGCGTCGACCACCACGTCGGGCGTGACGCGGGCGCTGGCCGCCTCGAAACCGAGGATCAGGCGATGGCGCAGCACGCGGTGGGCCAGCTGCGCGATGTCGTCGGGAACGACGTGGCTGCGCCCGCGCAGCACGGCCATGGCGCGCGCCGTCCGACAGAAGGCGATGGTGGCGCGCGGGCTGGCGCCGTACTCGATGAGCCGGGCCGTGCTCGCAGGCAGATGGTGTTCGGGCTCACGCGTCACGCCGACGAGATGGCTGGCGTACGTGATCAGCGCGCGGTCCATGTGAACGCCGCGGACCAGCCCCTGCACCCGTCTGATGTCGTCGATGCCCACCACCGGCGCCGTGCGATGCGCCTTGTCGAAGAGGCCCGCGTCCATCCGCGAGATCACCTCGACCTCGTCCTCGGCGGACGGATAGTCCACGACCTCCTTGAGCATGAAGCGGTCGGTCTGCGCTTCGGAGAGCGGGTAGGTGCCCTCCTGGTCCACCGGATTCTGCGTCGCGATCACCAGGAACGGCTCCGGGATCGGATACTCGACGCCCGCGATCGTGGTCTGGCGCTCCTCCATGGCCTCGAGCATCGCGCTCTGCGTCTTCGCGCTGGAACGGTTGATCTCGTCGAGCAGCACGATGTTGGTGTGCACGGGCCCCAGCCGCGTGACGAAGGAGTTGGTCGCCGCCTCGTAGATCTCGGTGCCGATGATGTCGCTGGGAAGAAGGTCGGGAGTGCACTGGATACGCCGAAATCCGCCGTCGATCGACTCGGCGATCACGCGGGCCGCGGTGGTCTTGGCCAACCCGGGAACGCTCTCGACCAGCAGGTGGCCGCCGGCGAGCAGGCCAAGCAGCATCGACTCACGGAGCCGCTGCTGCCCGACCACCTTCGCCGAGAACGCACTCCCGACCGCCCCCACGATCCGCTGTGCTTCGGTCATCTCGCGCTGGTCCAACTGCGATCGCGCTGCGGTCATGAGTCCTTCCGTGCGTTCCGTCGATGGTGGTGTGTACCCGCAACGGCGGACTTCACGCCCCGGCGTCCCCGGTTCCTCCCGTCGCTCGCGCACAGGCACTGCCGTAGGTTGTTGGCGTCATGCTGGGACTACTACTGCCTCTCCTGGGGTTCGCGTTCCTCGATTCGATGAACGTCCTCAACCTGGGAGTGACGTCGGCGGTCGTGTACGACAGCAGGCTCAGCCGCAGGTCAGCGTTGCCTGCGGGACTGAGCTTCGTGGCGGGAGTGTTCACCGCGACCGCCACCTTCGGCGTGCTGACCGTGCTCGGGCTGAGCAACCTGGCCGACCGTGTCGAATTCGAGCTGACTCCCACCGTCCGGTACTGGGGTCAGTTGGTGCTGGGGTTGGTGTTGATCGCGGTGGCGAGCTTCTCGGGATCGGCCAGGCCCGCTCCGCCGCTATGGGCGCTGAACCTGACGCGGCGCAACCCGTGGCTGTTCGGAATCGTCGGACTCGCCATCGGGGTGGGCCAGGCCGCGACGTCCGTGCCCTACCTGACGTCGCTGGCGATGGTGTCCTCCCACAGTCCGCTGCCAACGGCGTGGCCGGCGATCGTGTTGGTGTACTGCGGACTCGCCGCGGTGCCGTCGCTGTTGGTGTTGGCGCTGTCGACGCAGCGGACCATCCGGTCAAGGCGTGTGCAGCGCAACGTCGTTCGGGTGATGACCCGGTTCGGGCCCACTACGGTGCGGGTCCTGTTCCTTGGCGTCGGGGTGGTACTCGTCATCGGTGCGCTGATGAACTACCGCGCGCTGTGGTGAGCGGGCCGCCCCGAAATTCGATTGCGCCGCGCTCGTGGGTGCGCGTTGACTACCCACATGGAGCAGGGGGAGAGAGCGCTGTTGGCGGGGCTACCCGAGGTCGGCTACGCGGCCGGGTCGCCCGGCGGTTGGAACGATTTGTGGCAGAACGCAGTTGGGCGCGCATTGGGCCGTGACGAGTCGTCACCGGTCCACGTCGACGAGGGTCGTGGACTGGCCGCGACGATCTGGGCGGAGCTGACGCGCTAGCACCCCGAGCGTGCGTGAACTCCCGCCGTGAGCGGCGTGTCGTGGGACAGACACGCACGCTCGCGGCGAGAGACCTAGGTGCCGTCGGCGACCCGCGGCGGCTTCTCGGCCGAGGCCGTGTCGAGGACGAGCTCAGCGACTCGCGACCGGTGCTGCTCGGCGCTTCCCAACAGTGCAGCGTCGGTGGTCGCGCGCTTGAAGTACAGGTGCGCCTGGTGTTCCCAGGTGAACCCGATGCCGCCGAGGGTCTGAATGGCGTCGGTGGCGATGCGGCTGAACGCGGCTGAGGCCGTGGCCTGCGCAATGCTGGCGGCGAGCGCGGGATCGTCCGACCCGTCGGTCAGCGCCCACACGGCGTGATAAGCCGTCGACCGGGCGTGCTCCAGGTCGACCAGCATGTCGGCCAACCGATGCTTGACGGCTTGGAACGAGCCGATGGGCCGACCGAACTGCAACCGGTCCTTCGCGTACTGCACGGCGACGTCCAGGATGTGCTGCGCGGCGCCGACCTGTTCGACGGCCAGCAGCGCCGAGCCGACCTGCAGGGCGTGCGCGATGACGCGCTCGGCCTCCTCGGGTCCGGCCACCAGCCGGGCAGGCGCGCCGGACAGCGTGACGCCCGCCTGGGGCCGGGTCTGGTCGACGGTGAGCAGTGCCCGGCGGTCCACGCCTGCGCCCGCGGTGTCGACCGCGTACAGGCCCACTCCGTCAGGGCTCGTCGCGGCGACCAGCAGCTCGTCGGCAGCACCCGCGTCGACCACCCGGTCGACGCTTCCGGACAACGTCCACGCATCCGC
>NZ_JBOGDD010000313.1:0-2956 GCF_050701675.1 Mycobacterium sp.
GGCTTGCGCCAGCGTCACGACCCCGTCGTGCCTTCGGAGTAGTTCGTTCAACACGCAGGGGTTGACGTCGAAGACGGCGATCTGGTTCCCCATCGGTCGACTTCGGCGCGGCGGGTTGCGGTGATCGCAACTTCCCGCGCCGAAATCGCGGGAGGACTAGGGGCTAGGTGCGGCGGATGCCCGACGAGCGGAGTTCGAGGTTCGCCAGGCCGCGAATCGCGATCGCGTCGTCGCGGCGCCAGGCGCCCACGGGGTCGATGCTGACCGACGCGAGCTTGGCCAGCGGCCGGTTGGCCAGCGCACGCAGGGCCAGCAGCTGCTCGCCCGCCGGGGTCGACGCCAGCGTGATCGCCGTCCACTTGCGCCGGAAGAACCGGATCCGCAGGACCAGCCATGGCATCGCCACGAACAGGATCGGTGGCGCGGCGACGGCAACCCCCAACACGACCGCCAACCAGGTCGCGGTCGTGTCGAGGCTTGCGCCCGCCCCCGCAATGTCGAGGGCTGCCCTGCTCGCTGCCCGCAACGGCTTGCTCAGCGCATCGCCGACGAGCGGAAAGCCGTCTGTGCTGTCACCCGCCGAGTTCAGGTTCTCCGAGACACCGGTGGCGCCTTCGCCCACCTGCCTGCCCACGTCGGCGATCGTGGACACCGCGGAATGCACCGCCAGGCCGACGAACACCCACACGGTGCTCCACAGCACGACGACGACGTCGCTGACCAACTGCCAGAGCAGACGACCGGGAGTGGTGGCGTAGGGGATGTAGCGAGAGCTCATGGGTGTGATCCCAGCACAGATGGACCGATAGTCTTGCCCGATGCGCCCAGCTCTGACCGACTACCGACATCTGGCCAGCGGCAAGGTTCGCGAGCTCTACGCCATCGATGCCGACCACCTGCTCTTCGTCGCTAGCGACCGCATCTCCGCGTTCGACTACGTCCTCGACACCGAGATTGAAGACAAGGGCCGCATCCTCACCGCGATGAGCGTGTTCTTCTTCGACTTCCTGGATGCGCCCAACCACCTCGCGGGGCCCGCCGACGACGAGCGGATTCCCGCCGAGGTGCTCGGCCGCGCGCTCGTGGTGCGACGGTTGGAGATGATGCCGGTCGAGTGCGTGGCGCGTGGCTACCTCACCGGATCCGGCATCATCGACTACCGCGCGACGGGCCGGGTGTGCGGTATCGCCCTTCCGGACGGGCTGACCGAGGCCAGCAGGTTCGCCGAGCCACTGTTCACCCCCGCGTCGAAGGCCGAACTGGGAGAACACGACGAGAACATCAGCTTCGACGCGGTCGTCGACCTGGTGGGAGCCCAGCGCGCCGCCCAGTTGCGCGATCAGACGTTGGGCATCTACTCCAAGGCCGCCGAGCACGCGCTGAGCAAGGGGATCATCCTCGCGGACACCAAGTTCGAATTCGGAGTCGATGGACACGGTGATCTGGTACTCGCCGACGAGGTGTTGACCCCAGACTCGTCGCGGTACTGGCGGGCCGACGACTACAAGGAAGGCGTCGTGCAGCCCAGCTTCGACAAGCAGTTCGTCCGCAATTGGCTGACCGGGCCCGAATCCGGCTGGGACCGCGGCGGCGACGTGCCACCTCCGGCTCTGCCCGCCGATATCGCCGCGGCGACCAGGCAACGCTACATCGAAGCATACGAACGTATTTCAGGATTGAAGTTCGCAGACTGGATCGGAGTCAAATGACCGGCACACCGCCGATTGCCAAGCGTGTCGACCATCGCCGTGAACACCACGGCGATGTCTTCATCGACCCCTACGAGTGGCTCAGGGACAAGTCCGATCCCGAGGTCATCGCCTACCTGGAGGCCGAGAACGCCTACGCCGAGAAGCAGACCGAGCACCTGGCGTCGTTGCGGCAGAAGATCTTCGACGAAATCAAGGCCCGCACCAAGGAGACCGACCTCTCGGTGCCCACTCGCCGCGGGGAGTGGTGGTACTACGGTCGCAGCCTCGAGGGCAAGCAGTACGGAATCCACTGCCGTTGTCCGGTAACCGATCTCGATGACTGGACACCGCCTCAGCTCGACGAGAACACCGACGTGCCAGGGGAGCAGGTGCTTCTCGACGAGAACGTCGAAGCCGAAGGGCACGAGTTCTTCTCGCTCGGCGCGGCGTCGATGAGCGTGGACGGGCACACGCTCGCCTTCTCGGTCGACGTCCTTGGCGACGAGCGCTACACCCTGCGGTTCAAGGACCTGCGCACCGGCGAGCTCTACGAAGACACCATCGCAGGCATCGGCGCCGGCGCGACATGGGCGGCGGACAACCACAGCATCTACTACGTCACCCTCGACGACGCGTGGCGTCCCGACACCGTGTGGCGTCACCGGTTGGGCGCGGGAGTGCCCGCCACCAAGGTCTTCCACGAGCCCGACGAGCGGTTCTGGGTCGGGGTCGGGCGGACGCGTAGCAACAAGTACGTGTTCATCGCGGCGGGCAGTTCGGTGACGGCCGAGGTTCTCTACGGCGACGCCGCCGACGGAGAGGCCGAGTTCGTCCCGGTGCTGCCGCGACGTGAATCGGTGGAGTACTCGGTCGAACATGCCGTCGTCGGGGGTGAGGACCGCTTCCTCATCCTGCACAACGACGGTGCCGAGAACTTCACGCTGGTCGAGGCTCCTGTCAGCGATCCGACGGCGTTCCGTACGCTCATCGAGCACCGCGAGGACGTCCGTCTCGACGGCGTCGACGCCTTCGCGAGCCAACTCGTCGTGAGCTACCGTAGCGAGGCTCTGCCCCGTATTCAGTTGTGGCCCATCGATGCCGACGGCAACTACGGCGCGCCCGAGGAGATCACGTTCGCCACGGAGCTGACGTCGTCGGGGCTGTCCGGGAATCCGAACTGGTCGGCGCCGGTGCTTCGGGTCGGCACGACGTCGTTCATCGTCCCGGTGCGCGTCTACGACATCGACCTCGCGACGGGTGAGCGG
>NZ_JBOGDD010000314.1:0-16894 GCF_050701675.1 Mycobacterium sp.
ACCTGGTGCCGTGCGCAGGCCTCCTGCAATCGCTTCCACAGGTCGACGTTCTTCACCGGCTGCTTCGCGGCGGTCATCCAGCCGTTGCGTTCCCAGCCGAGGACCCACTTGGTGATGCCGCTCCTGACGTAGGTGCTGTCGGTGTAGAGGTGCACCACCACGGGTCTGGTGAGCGCCTCCAACGCCATGATCGGCGCCGTCAGCTCCATCCGGTTGTTGCTCGTCTCGCCGGGCTCGCCGCCGCACATCTCGCGGACGTGCTCACGCTGGCGAAGTACCGCCCCCCAGCCGCCGGGGCCCGGATTGGGTCTGCACCCACCGTCGGTGTGGATGACCACTATGTCCTCGACGTCCGCACTCATGCGCCGAGAATAAGCACTCGTGTGGAGTGTCCGGCTCAGCGACGCGCTGAGATGAATGCTGTCCGGACCGACATCCCGAACTCGTGACGCCCGGCGACCGGAGCGCCACCCCGCATTCGTCGCCTCTGGCGAGCTACGGCCCCGAAGCGCGAGTCCGCGCGAATGCAATAGTCGCTCAACGAGATAGCGATGACGAGATCGTGTAGCAGGGCCCGCTGGCGCGGGCGGTAGGCTGTAGCTCGAACCGCCAGACTCCAACGTGCTGGTGCCGATTGCCGCGATTGATGGCGCCCGAACGCGAGGGGAATGATGGCCAAGGTCAACAACAGTCGTTCCGAAGCCACGCGGATCGCACTGATGGATGCCGCGCTCCAGATCATCACCGAATCGGGGGTGCGGAGCGTCACGCACCGCAAGGTCTGCAGCCGCGCTGGGACTGCACTCGGAAGTGTGAACTACCACTTCAAGGATCTCGACGATCTTCTTTCGAATGCCTTTTCCTTCTACGTCGAGGGCGTCTCGGGACGGTACGAGGCGAGTTTTTCGTCCGCACGCAACGATGACCAACTCATCGACGCGGTGATGGACCTCATTGCGGCGTTGTCCAGCGACAAACGGAACGCGATCCTGATGTGGGAACTCTATGCGGAGGGCGGGCGCGAGCGAACGTACCGAAAGCTGGTCAGGAAGTGGTCGAAGCGGGCGAAAGTGGGTGTCGAGGCCTACTGCTCGGCGAACACGGCGACGGCGTTGGAGGCCGTGTGGGACGGTGCGGTGATGCAGCGGATCCTGGGGGATGCGTCACTTCCCGATGACGAGCTGCGCAGGGTTATCGCGGCGATCATCGAGTTGGACACGAGCCGCCAATATCCCTCCGGCCCTCCAGCCGAAACGGATGGCGATCTAGGACGAGTGACCGCGAGGAGGAAGCCGTCGTCAAGAGCCTGATGACGGCCGCCATTGCGGAGAAGCGAACTAGACTGTGCGGGTGGCCCTTTCGGCGCGAAGGCGTTCTGCGACTTCGATCGCATCGTCCTCTGGAGCATCGGAATTGCCGAACGGGCGGGCGGCGATCATGTACACCAACCCAACCACCACCACGACAGCGGCGCCGATGAGCACGATCCAGCGGTCCACGAACGGCAGGCTGGCATCCCCGGGCAGTGCCAGCAGCACCATCGCGAAGATGCCGTAGAGCAGCGCGAGGACGTTGATCGGAAGGCCCAGTCGGCCCAGTGACCAGGCGCCGCCCGGACGCCAACCCCGTAGGCGCTGACGCAGCGCGGCGAGCACCACCATTTGGAAGCAGATGTAGATCCCCAAGACCGCGAACGCCGTGACCTGGGTGATGCTGTCGGGCTTGAAGTACAACCACACACTGAGCAGCATCGGTGCGCAGCCGGCGACGATCATGGCGTTGCGGGGCACCGCACCCGTTCCGCCGATCTCCTCGTGGAGCTTCGAGAGCCACTTGCTGGCCGGAAGCATGTTGTCGCGGGCGAAGCTGAACATCAGGCGGCTCAGCGCTGCCTGCTGTGACAGTACGGCCGACAGGAAGATCGTGAACGCGACGACCAACAGCATCGTCATACCGAGATCACCGGTCGCGCCGCGAACGATCTCCGGGATGGGGTCACTCACGTTCCCGTCGACGATATCCTGCAGATTCGGTGCTGCCAGGATGAATCCGGCGTAGGCGATGAAGGCGGCAATCAGACCGACCACGATCGTCAAGATCATCGCGACCGGAATTCGGCGTTCGGGGTCCTTGACCTCCTCGGCCACGTCGCCGCATGCCTCGAAGCCGTAGAACTGCCAAAGGCCGACCAAGGCGGCGAGCATGAACGCCCACAGATACGGCGAATCACCGGCGACGCCCATCGAGTCGAACAGCGCACTGAACGAGTTCTTGCGTTCGAAGAGAAGGAGGAAGACTCCGACCCCGACCACTCCGACGAGTTCGCAGTAGAACCCGATGCGCGCGACCGCCGCCAGCGTCTTGGTGCCGGTGCTGTTGAGGACGAACGCGATGGCGCACAACGCCAGCGCGATGATCAACCCGGACGCCGGGGTCACTTCGACGTGGATCAGTCGTCCGATGAAGGGAATCGCGAACTGGACGACCGACGTGGTGGTGACGATCAGTGCTGCCATGTAGATCCAGGCAGCCATCCAGGCGTAGCGACGCCCCCAGAGGCGGCGCGCCCAGGGATAGATCCCACCGGTGATGGGGTACTGGGACACCACCTCGCCGAAGACGAAGGCAACCAACAGCTGCCCGGCGGCGACGATGGGGAACCACCAGATGGAAGGTGGGCCCGCGACGGTCAATCCGACCGCGAAGATCGACAAGACGCCAGCACCTGGAGACAAGTAGGTGAAGCCGAGCGAGAAGTTGGACACCAGACCGATCGACCTCTTGAACTTCTGCGGTGAGCCACCTGGATCTTCGGCTCGTCGTGACGAGGACTCGATTTCGGTCATGAGGATGGTCCTTCCGATCGAATGGGTCTCCCGGGGCGCCCGTCGTCGCGCGGGGGCCGTTGCGGCACCCGAGTCCCGGAACTCTGAAGTTCTACATTTGTTGAAATCGTCTGAGTGGGCCAACCGTAAACCCGGATGGGTTGGCTGTCAACGGATCAGGCGAAGTCATCTGGTATAGGGGTTCGCTCGGCGGGCGGCTCACCACGGTATCGGTGGAATTGGGCCCACCTGTTGACACCGCTGGCGGCCGGGCTTAGCCTCGGTTTGCAACGAGTTTCAACAAATGTAGAAAACCAGGGCATATCGTCTGCCTCCCAACCGATTCGACGTCGATCGCGCAAAGATCTGCTTTCCGCGTCGGACGCTAGTCGAGGCGTGGGTACGCCGTCGTGGGCAATCACCCTTCCCTGGGCCGAGAGGAATTCACATGAAGTTCGGACTGTTCAACATTCCCTACTCGCGCGACTATGCACACGGCCATCGCACCGCAAAGGAGGTCATAGACTGGGACCTGCGACTCACCAAGTGGGGCGACGAGTTTGGCTGGGAAGAAGCATATTTCGCTGAGCACTACACGCTCGGCGGTGAGCCCAGTCCCGCGCCGGATGCGATGATCGCCGCCGCATCGCAGCTGACGTCGCGCATCAAACTCGGTGCCGCAGCACACCTACTGGCGTATCACAATCCCACCGCGCTGGCGCATCGAATCATGTGGATCGACCACATGACTGATGGCAGATACATCGCCGGGGTGGCGCCAGGTGCGTTTCCGAGCGACGCGCAGCTGTTCGACACCGGCAAGGCGAACGCGGCGATGATGGTCGAGGCCCTCGACATCATCGAGGCCATCTGGACGAAGTCGGGTCCCTTCCGGATCGAAGGCGAGTTCTGGACGGTCGACATGCCGGCCTACTCGGAGGACATCCACGGCCCTCACTTGAAGCCGAAGCAATCGGCGATCCCGATGGTCATGACCGGTATGCAGGCGACGTCCCCCACGCTGACCACGGCGGGGCGGCGGGGCTATGCCGCGATGAGCCAGCAGGTTCACGAGAGTGTCCTTCGGGGCCACTGGACCACGTACTCGGCCGCGGCTGAGTCCGCTGGCCGCTCCGTCGATCGCTCGGAGTGGCGAATCTGTCGCGACGTGCTCGTCGCCGACACCGACGAGGAGGCTCGCGACCTCTACCTCAACGGTGCCATGGGTGACCTGTGGGCAAACTACAACGTGCCCACATTCATCAAACTCGGTATCGGAGAGCTGATTTCGGGCGGCACAGTTGGTCTCGACGGTCTCACCGCAGAATGGATGGTCGAGAACTTCCACATCGTCGGATCACCCGAGACGGTGGCCAACAAGATCGAGGCGCTACACGATGCCGTTGGAGGCTTCGGCACGCTCATCTCGTTCGGTCACGACTACAGCACCAACCCCGACCCATATCGCCGCAGCTTCGAACTGCTCGGCACCGAGGTGGCAGCCAAGGTTGCTCACCTGGGTCAGCCGGCCGTCGTCTGAGCACCTGGTCCGAAGAGGAGAGATTCATAGTGACGCTGTTGGAGAAGGTTGCTTTCGTATCAGGTGGCGCTCGAGGGATGGGAGCCGAACACGTCCGCAGGCTCGCCGAGGAGGGTGCGACGGTGCACTTCGGCGACATCAACTTCGAGCTGGGCGAACTGCACGCCCGCAAGCTCACGGCGTCTGGCCTCTCCGTCGTGTTCCACCAGCTGGACGTAGTGAAGGCGTCGGATTGGATTGGTGTCTACCGCGAGATCGAACAACGGCACGGCAGGCTCGACATCCTGATCAACAACGCGGGCGTGCTCGACATGGCCACGCCCGAGGATCTGACCGAGGACGACTGGCAGAGAACGGTCGACATCAATCAGAAGAGCGTCTTCCTCGGGACCAAGTACGCGATCCCGTTGTTGCGCAAGAGCGAATCGGCGTCGATCGTCAACATCTCATCGATCTTCGGATTGGTGGCCGCGCCCGGCTATTTCGCCTACGTCGCGACCAAGGGGGCCGTGGCCCTGATGACGAAGGCCACCGCGGCAACGTATGGGCCTGAGGGGATTCGTTGTAACAGCGTGCATCCGGGGTACATCAAGACAGCCATGCTCGACGAGGAGATCGTGGGGTTGCCCGCGGGAGCCTCGGCCGAGATCCAGCATCAAATCCCGCTGCGCAGGTTCGCGCAACCCGTCGAGGTTTCCGAAGTCGTCGTCTTCCTGGTGTCGGACGCGGCGTCGTACGTGTCAGGGGCCGAGATCGTGGTCGACGGCGCACTCTTGGCACAGCGGTGACCGAGACCGCTGACGCCGCGCCCCGGCGGCGCCCACTGATCGACGGCATCAACTCAGAAGGGAATCGACCCGTGCACGATCTCCGTGGCAAGGTCGCCTTCATCACCGGTGCGGCGCGCGGTCAGGGACGATCGCACGCGATACACCTTGCGCAAGCGGGCGCCTCGATCGTCGCCGTGGACATCTGCGGTCAGATCGACACGGTGCCGTACCCGATGGGTACCGCCGACGAACTGGCGCAGACCGCCGAGATGGTGACTGAGGCGGGAGGTGCGATTCTGACCAAGGTGGTCGATGTCCGTGACCTCGGCGCACTGACCGAGGCGGCCGAAGCCGGTGTGGACATGTTCGGTGGGTTGGACATCGTGGTGGCCAACGCCGGCACGGTCAATGGGATCGCTCCGCTATGGGAAATCGACGAGCAGCAGTTCATCGACCAGATCGACGTCAACTTGACCGGTGTGTGGCGCACCATCAAGGCCACCGTCCCCGCTCTGCTGGACCGCGGGACCGGAGGCTCGGTGATCCTGATCAGCTCCATCTCGGGGTTGGTGGCCGAAGTCAACGTGGGTCACTATGCCGCCTCCAAACACGGGGTGGTGGGGCTGATGCGGAATCTCGCAGCCGAACTGGCGCCGCATTCGATCAGGGTGAACTGCGTGAACCCGACGAATGTCAACACGCCCATGATCGACAACGACGCGTACAACACGTTGTTCTCAGGTGGCAAGGAGAATGCGACACAAGCAGATTCGATCGAGGCGCTCCAGGACATGAATGCCATGCCAGTGCCCTTCGTCGAGCCCGAGGACATCAGCAACGCGGTGCTGTATCTAGCCTCCGATGCCAGCCGGTACGTGACGGGTACCAATCACGTCGTCGATGCCGGGGCGCTAGGTCCCTTCAAGGCTCCCAAGCTGGCGTCGCGGTGATCGTGTCACCGTTCGCAATATTCGCAGAACGTTGTCGACCAGCGAGGAGGCCGGCTCCGCGAGCCGAGCGGCCACGAGGTCGACACCGAGGCCGGGCGGGCCTAGCTGGCGGTAGCAGACACCAGAGATGCCGAGTGCCGCCGTGGGCTCTGGCACGATCGCCACCCCGAGGCCTGCCGCGATCAGAGTCACCAACGTCGAGGTCTCCGTCACTTCGTGGCGCACCTGCGGTACGAAGCCAGCGTCGGCGCACACCGCGTTGAGCAGACTGTGCATCACTGAGCGACCGTGCCCGGCATGAGCGACGAAGTCCTCGTTGCGCAGGTCTTCGACGAGTACTTCCGGCCGTTCGGCGAGCCGGTGTCCGGCGGGGAGCGCGACCAGCAAGCGGTCTCGTCGCAGCGTTTCGATCTGGAGGCCCTGCTGGTGCACGGGTGGCCTCAGCAGAGCGAGGTCGATCTCGCCCGTAGTCAGTGCCGAAACCTGAGCCGGTGCCAGCATCTCGCCACGCACGCTGACGTCGATGCCCGGCAAGGTATCGCGCAGCGCCAACACCAATTTCGGGAGCAGCGAGTAGGTGGCCGACCCGACGCAACCGATGGTCAATTGCCCCTCGGTGCCGTCAGTGAGACGGCGAGCTTGATCGCCGGCATCGTCGACGCTGTCGAGGATCTTGATCACCCGCTGAAGGTAAGCCCTTCCGGCCGGGGTCAGTTCGACGCTGCGGGTGGTCCTCGTCAGTAATGTCACGTCGAGTTCGCGTTCGAGCTGGCGGATCTGCTGGGACAGTGGCGGCTGCGCGATGTGCAGACGTTCGGCGGCGCGTCCGAAGTGCAATTCCTCCGCGACGGCACGGAAGTAGCGCAGGTGACGAAGCTCCATGATTAGGATGTTACGGCTCTTAATAGACGTGATCTAGGTATTTCACAATATGATTACGGGCTCGTACGGTCGAACCATGGACGTCGTCGTGTGCAACCCGCTTCGCACCCCGGTCGGCCGCATGGGCGGTGCGCTCGCGGCACTGACTGCCGCCGATCTGGCGACGCTGACCCTGCGTGAGCTGGTCTCCCGTACCGGACTCGGCGAAGGTGACGTCGACGATGTGATCCTCGGCAACGGATACGCCAACGGTGAGGCACCTGCCATCGGCCGGATCGCCGCACTCGACGCCGGTCTTGGCACCGGCGTACCCGGTCTGCAGATAGACCGTCGATGTGGCTCGGGCCTGCAGGCGGTGCTCTACGCCGCGGCACAGGTAGCCACCGGCGCAGGGCGTGTCGTCGTCGCGGGCGGCGCGGAGTCGATGTCCAACGTGGAGCATTACGCACTTGGATTGCGCACCGGCGTGCGTCAGGGCGGCATCGCACTGCTGGATCGCCTCGACCGCGCCCGCGAAACGGCGGGCGGTGCAGCACATCCCATGAGTGGGGGGATGATCGAGACGGCAGAGAACCTGCGCCGCGAGTACGGCATCAGTCGCGACGAGCAGGACGAGTTGGCGGTCCGCTCGCACCACCGTGCGGTCGCCGCCCACGAGGAAGGCCGATTCGCCGACGAACTCGTCCCCGTCACCGTGCCGGGTGGGCGCGGCAAGCCGGACATCGTCGTCGACCGTGACGAACACCCCCGCGTCGGGATCAGCGTCGAGAGGCTGGCCGCGCTGCGGCCCATTCGCATCGAGCTCGACGACCAGTCGACGGTGACGGCCGGCAACGCCTCGGGCCAGAATGACGGTGCCGCAATGTGTGTCGTCACCACGCGTGATGAAGCCGACAAGCGGGGCCTCGTCCCGATGTTGGCGCTGCGTTCGTGGGCGGTCACGGGCTGCGCGCCCGAGGTGATGGGCATCGGTCCCGTGAGCGCCACCGCGGCCGCACTGGAGCGGGCCGGGCTGACGCTCGACGACATGGACCTCATCGAACTCAACGAGGCGTTCGCCGCGCAAGTGCTGGCGGTCTTGGCCGAATGGAAGGTCGACATGCTCGACGAGCGGGTCAATCCGAACGGCTCTGGTATCTCGCTGGGACACCCCGTCGGTGCGACCGGCGCCCGGATCCTGGCGACAGCGGCTCACGAGGCCCGACGCCGGGACGCCCGCTTCGTGCTGGAGACCATGTGCATCGGCGGTGGACAAGGCCTGGCCGCGATCTTCGAGGCAGTTCGATGAGCGCCGTCGAGGTGCACGCCGTCGCGTCGGGTCGAGCGGACGGACCCGTTGTGCTGCTGTGCAACTCGTTGGGCTCGACACACCGGATGTGGGACGCGCAAGTCGACGCGCTCAACGAACGGTTCCGGGTGGTGCGCTACGACACGCGCGGACACGGCGAGTCGCCGGTCCCCGACGGCCCGTACTCGATCGACGACCTGGCCGATGACGTCGTCGCACTGCTGGACGGGCTCGGCATCGCCCGAGCGCATGTGGTCGGACTGTCGTTGGGGGGAATGACCGCGATGCGACTGGCCGCCCGCAATCCCGAGCGTGTCGACCGGGTCGTGTTGCTGTGCACCGGCGCTCAGCTACCACCCGCCGTCGCTTGGACGGACCGCGCCGCGTCAGTCCGCGCGGAAGGCAGCGCATCGGTGGCGGCGGCCGTCGTACAGCGGTGGTTCACCGCCGACTACCTCGACGCCCACCCCGACATGCGCATCGCGCACGAGCAGATGGTGGCCGCCACGGCCGCCGAAGGCTACGCAGGCTGCTGCGAGGCGATCGCCAAACTCGACCTACGGAGCCAACTTCCGTCGATCAGTGCACCGACCCTGGCGATTGCCGGGGCCGACGACCCGGCGACCCCGCCGGCGAGACTCGAAGAGATCGTCGCCGCCATCCCTGGTTCGCGTCTGCTCATCGTCGAACGGGCCGCCCACCTGGCCAACGTCGAGCAACCCGACATCATCACCCCCGCCCTCATGGCACACCTGGAGCAGCCATGACCCTGAACAAAGTGGTCGCCTCACCGGTCGAGGCGGTCGCCGACATACCGCACGGCGCCAGCCTCGCCGTCGGCGGTTTCGGCCTGGCAGGCATCCCATGGTTTCTCATCGAGGCGCTCCTGGAGCAGGGCGCCGCAGAGCTGACCATCGTCAGCAATAACTGCGGAGTCGACGGCGGCGGGCTTGGCCTATTACTGGAGGCGCGCAGGATCACCCGCGTCATCGCGTCCTACGTCGGGGAGAACAAGGAGTTCGCCCGGCAGTACCTGGCAGGGGAGTTGACTGTCGAACTCACCCCGCAGGGCACACTCGCCGAGCGGTTGCGCGCCGGTGGCAGTGGGATCGGTGCGTTCTTCACCCCGACCGGTGTCGGCACCATGGTCGCCGACGGCGGCTTGCCGTGGCGATACCGCCCGGACGGGAGAGTGGCGCTCGCCTCGCCGCCCAAGGAGGTCCGCACCTTCGGCGGCCGCGAGATGCTGCTTGAGGAATCGATCGTCACCGACTACTCCTTGGTGCGCGCCGCGGTCGCCGACAGGGCGGGGAACTGCGTGTTCCATGCCGCCGCACGCAATTTCAACCCACCAGCCGCCATGGCCGGCCGCACCACGATCGTCGAGGCCGAACGCGTCGTCGACGTCGGTGAACTGCACCCGGACGAGATTCACCTGTCCGGGATCTTCGTCAAACGGGTCATCGAGCTGACCCCCGAGCAGGCCGCTCGCAAGGGCATCGAAAAGCGCACCACCCGGCAACGTCCGACATCGACCGAGGAGGCACACGATGAGCTGGTCCCGTGACGACATGGCCGCCCGCGCCGCGCGAGAACTCAACGACGGCGACTACGTCAACCTCGGCATCGGACTGCCCACCCTGATCCCGGATTATCTGCCAGAGGACTCCGACGTCACCCTGCACGCCGAGAACGGCATCCTCGGCGTCGGACCGTTCCCCTACGACGACGAGGTGGACCCGGATCTGGTCAACGCGGGCAAGCAGACCGTCACGGTCCTCGCGGGCGCGTCGTATTTCGACTCGGCCACCAGCTTCGCCATGATCCGCGGCGGTCACGTTGACGTCGCGATCCTGGGGGGCATGCAAGTCGCTGGCAATGGCGACCTCGCCAATTGGATGGTGCCGGGTTCGATGGTCAAGGGCATGGGCGGCGCGATGGACCTGGTGAGCGGAGCCGACCGCGTCATCGTGCTGATGGATCATGTCGCGAAATCCGGTGCAGCCAAACTGGTTGCCTCCTGCGACCTTCCATTGACCGGAAAGGCCGTCGTCAGCCGCGTGATCACCGATCTGGGCGTCTTCGACGTCACCGGCGATGGATTCCGGGTCGTCGAGTTGGCCCCCGGCGTCACCTACGACGACGCGGCGGCCAAGACGGGCGGTGTGCTGACCGACGGTCGACTCGAAGCTCAGCCGTGCCTTGCGGTCAGCTCGGATCGAGACCGCACGCCCAGCTTGGCGTAGATGCGGGTGAGGTGATACTGCACGGTCTTCGGAGAGATGTAGAGCTCGGCAGCGACCTCACGATTCGAAAGACCCGTGGACACGAGGGCGGCCACCGCCTCCTCCTGGGGTGTCAGGTCCGTCCCATCACGTGAGCCGCGGACCTGATGTAGACCGCCGGCCTTGAGTTCCCGGTCGCAGCGGGTGACGTACGTCGTCGCACCCAGCGAGAGGTAGCCCTCGCGGGCCGCCCCGATGATCGCGTCGGCCTCCCGTCGTTTCCCGGCGCGCCGCAGCGTCTGGCCGTAGGCGAAGTTCACGCGCGCCGTGTCGTACCGCAAGGGCAGTCCTTGCAGTAGTTCCAGTGAGGTTTCGAAGGAGCGCCGCGCCGCGTGTAGATCTCCCATGGCACCGTGCCACCGGCCGCGGGCGTACCCGAGCCGCGCCTGTGCCGAGCGGTGCCCGCGTGCGTGCGCCCGCTGCTCGTGCGGCCGCAGGAATGCGTCGGCCGCCTCGAGTTGCCCGTTCAGTACCAGTGCGTTGGCCATCGAGTCGGGCCACGGCCAATAGCCGGGCTCCTGCAAGGATTTGTTGGCGGCGATTCGAGTCAGCGGCTCCAGCACGCGCAGGACACCGGCGTAATCGGCCTCCGCTTCTGCAATCTGTGCGCGGGCGAGAAGTGTGGGAATGAGCATCATCTCGTAGTCTCCGGTGATGGCACTGGACGCCCGGGTGGCCGCAGTGGCAGTGGCCCACTCCCCGCGCAAGGCACCGATCTGAGCCGCCGTCCACTCCAGAAGCGGTGTGACGAGCACGATCCCACTGGCGTTGGCCAACGCGCGACCGTTCTCGACGCTCACCATCGCCCGGTCCCAGTCGCCGATCGAGAACTGGACCCTGGACAGCCAAGCCAATGCCCACAGCGTGATTCGCGTCGAGCCGCCGAGGCTGGCGGCGGCTACGGCGCTCTCCAGGCTGGATCGCGCACCGTCGACGTCGTCACGGATGAATTGCACCCACCCGCGCCCCATGATGACCCGCTGCGCCTGTGCGCCATGCCGGACCCGGGCGTTGAGCTCGTCGTACGCGGCAGCTGCGCGGCGTGGATGGCCCGCCGCAAGGAGCCCGAGTCCCCTGATCGCGGCCGCCTCGATTGCGGCGGGGGAGTCGCTGTCGGCCAGCTGCAGGGCGCGATCAGCCCACTCGACGACGTCAGCGCCGCGGCATCGCACCAACGAATCCAGCACGTGACGCTGCGCGATCAGCGCGGCCGTGTCTGGTTCGCGCTCGACGTTCACGATGTCCCACGCCCGCGCCAGCCGGATCTGCGCCTCCGTAGCCCGGCCACGCAGTATCGCAAGATAGGCGAGCACCGCGTTGCGCAAGGGGGTTTCACGCAGACTCTCCACCGCCGGGACCTGATCGCCTGCAGCCAAACAGTCTCCTGCCGCGACCAGAGCGTCGACGGATCGGATGAGGCGTTCGTCGCGCAGCAGCTCGTCGGAGGTCAACCTGGCGGCGTCGCGAAACAGTGTCGCAGCCTGCGACCACGCGCCTTCGGCGCCGAGATCCCTTGCCGACCGGTCGATCTCATTGGCCAGTTCCGCGTCGAATGTCGAGGTGGCCGCCACCCGGTGCCGCAGTCGGCGCACCGGATCGGTGACGACCTCCGAGGCGCGGCGGTGACGTTCGGCAGCGCGTTGCAGACCCATCAGATCGATGATGGCCGCCCGGCTCAGCGAGTCGCGCAGGTGCAGCTCCACTGGTCCGGTCGCGGTGAGCAATCCGGTGTCGAGGGCGCCGTCGACTGCGTGTAACGGCTCATCGAGCCCCGCGAGTGCGGTGGCCTCCGCCAGGGTTGCCTCGTCGCCGAGGATCGCCAGCGCCTCCACGAGCTCCCGGCTCTGGGCGTCGCATCCGGCCAGCTGCTCGCGGACTTGGTTGGTGACGTGGGCGGGCGCCGGCAATGACGCATCTGGGCGGGACCACACCTGCGGCGGCACCTCCTCCAGCAGCGCCACGACGTCGCGAGGGTTTCCGCGCGTGTGTCTGCTCAGCACGCCCACCATCGAGGGGTGCAGGGTGCGCCCGCGGCGGGCGGCCAGTTCGGCGATGTCGCGTGGCCCAAGCCCGCTCAACCGGATCTCGGTGGAGACCAGATCGGTCAACGGAGGCGGCGTCGACCTCCCAGCCACGACCACGAGAAGCGCCAGCTCGCGGTCGAAGCGTAGCAACGTCGAAATCGCCTGCAGCGACTCCACATCCGCGCATTCGACGTTGTCGATGATGAGCAGCTGGGCATCCCCGGCGCGGATGCCGTCCGCCAACGCCGCAGACGCCGCACCAGGGTCGGAGACGGGTTCACTCTGCAGCACCTGCGCGAGCACCCCGCCGGCCAGGTCCGTCTCCCACGCCGTCGCCTGCGCCCACAGCGTGCCGGGGACGCGGTCGGTCAAGGCTCGCAGCAATGCGGTCTTGCCGATTCCGGGCGGCCCGGTCAGGGCGACGAGCTCGCTCCCGTTGGACGTGGTCTCCGAGCAGGCTCGCGTCAGCTGGCCCAGTTCGTTCTCGCGGCCGACGCACACCGCAGCCACCGTGGGCGAGCGAAGCGACGGGGGAGAAGGTGACGCCACCCGTCAGATGATAGTTGCCGCTCGCGTTGGTCCCGGCGCATTAGCCGAGGTCGCCACCGGCGACGGGCAGAACGGTGCCGGTGATGTACGACGCCTCCTCGGAAGCCAGGAAGCAGATGGCGGCGGCCTGCTCGTCGAGGGTGCCGTAGCGGCTCATCAACGACGAGTCGATGGTCTGCTCGATGTGCGCATCGAACCAGGCGCGCTCGGTGTCGTCCTTGGGCTCTGGAGTGCCCCTCGAGATCCGCCGCGGCGGAGCGGCCGTGCCGCCCGGCGCAGTAGCCACCACGCGAATTCCGGCGTCGGCGTACTCCATCGCCAGCGACGCGGTGATCGCGTTGACACCACCCTTGGCGGCCGAGTAGGGGATGCGATGGATCCCACGGGTTGCGGCCGACGACACGTTGACGATGACGCCCGTGCCACGGTCGACCATGCCGGGCAACGCCGCCCGGCACGCATACAGGGTAGTCATCAGGGAGCGGTCGATCTCGGCGCGGATCTCTGCGTCGGTGAACTCGGTGAAGGGTTTGAAGTTGATGGCGCCCCCGACGTTGTTGATCAGCACGTCGATGCATCCGAAGGCCGATAGTGCCTGCTGGACAACGGAGTCCGCACCCTCCCACCGCTCGAGGTCAGCGGTGACGGCGACGGCCCTCGGACCGTGCGCTGCCAACTCGTCGGCGAGTTCCTTCACCACCTCGGCGCGGTCGGCGAGGACTAGCGATCCGCCTTCGGCGCTGATGCGGCGGGCGGTGTGCTCACCGATGCCCTGGGCAGCGCCGGTCACGACGACGACCTTTCCCGAGAACCGGCCCGGTGTGATGAACCGCGGTGTGCGTGCGGCGTGGGAATCGGACATGGCGCGGCGCATGGTCTGCTTGGAGCGGCCGGCGTGTGCGACGACCAACCGACGGGCGGCCTCGCGGTCGCCTGCCTCGAACGCGGCGACGATGTCGAGATGGTCCTGTGCGCACAGCGGGTGGCACCAGGTGGCGTTGCGCAACACCTCGCTCATCCGGCCCTTCACGCCAAGCGCCTGATAGGCCTTCAGCAGGTGATCGTTGCCGGTGAGCGTGAACAGGTAGTCGTGGAATGCCGCATTCGTTTCGGTGTACTGCGCGGCGTCGACGAATTGGTCGCCGTTCACATAGGGCACGGTGGCATCGGCGAGCAATCGGTAGCCGGCCAGTTGTCGGCTGTTCAGCCGACCGAGGGTCAGTTCGAGCGCGCCGAGTTCGAGAGCCTGTCGGGCCTCGAAGAGTGAGTCGGATTCTGCGACGGCTGGGTGCTCCTCGCCGATCTGGTAGCCGTCGTCGCTGACGTTCTCGGGCGCCGGTTCGGACGGTGTCGAACTGGGCGGTACGGATGCCGTTGTGGCAGCGAAGAGTTCCTGCCCCGCGAGGCTGCGGGCACCGGTGGGCAGCAGGACACCGTCATCGGCGTCGACCGTTCCCGAACAGGAGCCCGACGCCATCAGTTGGCCTGCGATGCGACGAATGGCGTCGGAATCGTCGGTGCTCTCGGACCTCGCGCCCGCGGGCATGGGAGCCAGATCTGTGGCAGCCAGCATCGTCTGGCCGGCGATCGCGCGGGCGTCCGCCGCGTAGAGGAGGTCGTCCTGCGCGGGCGCCGCAGCACCCGTGGACTCCTTGGGCTCGCTGCCGTGGGCCAGTGCGAACTTCTCGTAGTAGAACCCGGTCGGTTCGATTCCGGCATCGCCGACATGGGTGCGCACCGATTCCACCATGGCAGGCGGTCCACAGAGGTAGATCGCCACGTCACCGTCGTAGAGGTGTTCCTTGGTGATCAGGCTCATCACCCGGCCCTTGTTCGCGGCGTTGCTGTCGGGGGCCGAGACGCAGTGAGTCCAGGTGAATCCAGATACCGCCGAGGCGATCTCGTTGATCTCATCGAGTGCCACCACGTCGTCGTCGGTCTTGACGCCGTAGATCAGGTGGACTTTGCGCCGGCTTCCGGCGTCGCGCATGGTGCGCAGCATCGACAGGATCGGCGCCAAGCCCGTGCCGCCGGCCAGCAACAGCACCGGGCGGTCGGCCTCGCGCAGGAAGAACGACCCGTGCGGACCGGTGAAGGTCATGGTGTCACCCGCAGCGGCGCGCTTGTCCAGGTACTCCGACATCGCCCCGCCGGGTGTCGGCTTCACCAGAAAGGTGAGCCGCTCGTCGTGGGGTGCGTTGGAGAAGGAATAGGACCGGCGCTCCTGCGTCCCCGGTACCGCGATGTTGACGTATTGCCCGGGTAGGAAGGCCAATTCGGAGCGGTTGGGGATCTCGACGGCGAAGCGGATCGTGGTGGGCGACAGGCGTGTCAGCTCGACCAGGGTGCCGGTATACGTGGCCGCTGAGGTCTTGGCGATGTCCGACGTACTGGCGATCTGCAGTACCAGGTCCGAGCGTGGCTTCATGCTGCATGGCAGCACATAACCCTTGGCGGCCTCGTCCTCGCTGAGTGCGTCGTCGATGTAGGCGCCACCATCGTAGGTGCCGGATTCGCACAATGCCTTGCACGTGCCGCAGGCGCCGTCGCGGCAGTCCAGGGGGATGTTGATGCGCTGACGGTAGGAGGCGTCGGCGACGGTTTGGTCATCCCGACAGGTGATGAACCTGGTGACGCCGTCCTCGAAGGACAAGGCGACTGAATACTTCTCGTCCGTTGCGGTCATGGCTTCACCTCAGAAGTGGTACACGTCGACAACGTGGTGGATGTAGTCGTTCTTCAGCACCACGGTCTTGCGCCGGATCAGGGGCTGTTCACCGGAGAAGTCGATGGTATAGAACGACGTCCCGTAATACGGGTCGATCGTCTTGTATCGGAAATACATGGTGTGCCAGTTGAATCGGACGTCCACCGTGTCGCCGCGGCGTTCGATGACCTCGACGTTGGAGATGTTGTGGCTGGTGCGCGGCTCTGGCAGTGATGTCGCCGACGACCGTTCGGTGCGGATGCGGAACACTCGGTCCGCCAGACCGCCCTTGTTGTCGTAGTAGATCAGCGAGATGTCGCGCTGCGGATCCTCGACCAGCATGTCGTTGTCGTCCCAGGATGGCATCCAGTAGACGACGTCGTCGGCGTAGCAGTCGAGCCACTTCTCGAACTCGCGGTCGTCGAGGTAGCGCGCCTCGCGGTAGAGGAACTGCTCGATCGCGTTCTGAGTGATCAGTGTGGTTGTGGTGGTGGTCTTCTCGGTGGTGGTCATGGCCTGGTGTTGCCTTCCTCGCGGGCCAGCGCTTCGCGCATGGTGCGCAGCCAGTAACCGTGCTGGACGGGGTAGAGGCCCTCGTCCTCGTTCTTCACCCCGGCCGAGATGACGTCGTGCATGTCGAGTGCCTCGGCGACCTGGTCGGGACCGGTCAGCCAGTGCTGCGCACCGCGACTCATGTCGTTCCAGGGCGCGGCTTGGGCGCGGAAGGTGAGCTGGCAGGACCGGAACTCCTCCAGATCGTCCGGGGTGGCCATCCCGGAGGCATTGAAGAAGTCCTCGTACTGCCGGATCCGGTGGGACCGGGCCTCGGCGCTCTCCCCCTTGGGGGCGATGCAGTAGATGGTGACTTCGGTCTTGTCAGGGGCGATCGGTCGGAAGTGGCGGATCTGTGTCGAGAACTGGTCCATCACATACACATTCGGGTACAGGCACAGGTTGCGGGAGCCCTTGACCATGAAGTCGCCCTTGGCGTCACCGTGTACCGCCTTGAGCTCGTCGAGCTTGTCCCACAGCGGGCGGTCCTGCGGATTCGCCGCCCACGTCCACAGGCACAGG
>NZ_JBOGDD010000315.1:0-2124 GCF_050701675.1 Mycobacterium sp.
GTACTGATCTACCCTCCGGGCGAATCGGCGCTCGCCTGAGCTGGCCGTGAGATTGCGATCGGGGTCATGGATTCGCGACATTCACAGCCCTCCACGCATTTTCGACGGAGGCTCCGCTAGGTCGACGGCTCCCACTGGGTGACCGACGACGTGAATGAGCCGCCCAGCTTGGCGAGGATCCAGGGCGGCAGGTGTTTTGGCATCGGTAGGGGCACCGGTCGGGCGCCGCGCTCGGCAAGCAGGGCATCGTATGCAGCGGTATCACCGTTGAACGGCTGACCCTCGCCAGCGATGAAGCCATAGAGTTCACACCCCTGCGGGCCGGCCTCCCACGGTCCGAACACGTCGCCCCACTCGAGCATGATGTGCGTGCCCGCGCGGGCTACGACGTCGCCGCAACGGATCTCACCGGCGAGGATGAAGTTGCTGTGATCGCCGGTGTGCCCGTGTTGCGAGGAGATGGCGCCCGGGTCCCACTTGTTCCAGAACGCGAAGTACCTGGGCGACAGTTCAATCCACTTCTCCCAGATCGATGCCGTCCGACCGTCTGCGAACTCGTAGCGCAGCATCTCCTCGGCCGGTACGTCGTCGAGATGCTTGATCGACGGTCCACCCCTCATGCTTGCACCGGCTCCCAGCCGCCGCCCTCGGACGAGCGGTGGGCGGCATCGATCACCGCGAGCGACAGCAGGCCGTCTTCGAAGGTGGCGGCGGCGCTCGGTGCATCGTCGAAGGCGGGCAGCCAGTCCTCGAGCATCAACGCCATCGCGCGACTCGCGTGCCCGGCCAACCCCTTGGGCAGGTCCTCCGGGTGCGCGGGCACGCGTTCGTCCACCGCGAGCGGGCTCAGCCCGTCATCGGTCGCCGCGCCGAGACTGTATGCCGCGGAACGCAGATCGCCGTCGCCGATGATGGTGCCGTCCGAGCCGAACAGCTCGAGGCGGTAGTGGTCGGCGTGCGCACCGATCACCGAGACACTCATGATCGCGGTCACGCCGGACTCCATCCGCATCAGCACCGCGGCGGTGTCGTCGGCGGTGATGGTCAGTGTCTCCCCGTCGGGCAACTCGCGGACCGGGTCGCTGGTACGCACCTCGGCGCATACCGAGACCGGTCGCCCCAGCACGCTGCAGAGGAAGTCGAGATCGTGCACGAGCATCCCCGCGAGGTAGCCGCCGCCCTGGTCGCGGTCGTACATCCAGCGTGCCTGCAGCGAGCGGCTCGGGTGCCAGTAGGACGCGCTCCGGCTAACGCGCGCGAGGTATTGCTTGCCGAGAAAGCCCGAGCGCACCCGCTCGGCGACCGCCAACCAGTCTGGGTTCCAACGATTCTCGAAGCAACAGGCGGTCGGTACGTTGGCCTCGGCGGCAGCCTGCACCATGTCGCGGGCCGCGTCGAGATCGCCGGCCAGTGGCTTCTCGCACAGCACGGGCTTACCCGCCGCCAGGGCAGCAAGGACCATGTCGCGGTGCAGCACGGTGGGCGTCGCGACCGAGATGACGTCGAGGTCGTCGCGGGTGACGAAGGTCTGCCAATCAGTCGAGGTCTCCTCGATGCCTAGCTTGCCCGCCACGCGCTCCAGCCGCTCGGGTGTACGCGCGCACAGCGCAACGGGTTCGAAGCCCGCCGCGGCGCGGAAACCGGGCACCTGAACGTGTGAACCCCACCCCACGCCGATGATGCCGACCCGTAGTGGCTTCCGCTCCGTCATGTGCTCTCCTCAGGTTCGTACCGTCGGCAACCCCGTCCGTTGGTGACACTAATGTTAGATAGGCGGCGCGTTCAAGGGTGAGAATTGGACGCATTGCCGAACTGCTGCAGTAACCCGACGTTGCCTATAAGTGACATGAGTGCCAGAATCGGATGCTGTGAGCACGACCGACACCGACGAGCAGCAGTTCGCACCGCTGATCGACCTGCAGTGGTGGCAGGAACGTCCAGCCGACCGGGCGGATCTCTACCGCCGCCTTCGCGACGCAGGCGGCCCGGTATTCGTCCGGACCAACCGGCCCGGCTCCCCGCGGGTACGCGGCTTCTGGGCGGTCGGTTCGCACCGCGACGTCGCCAACATCAGCCGCCGCCCCGAGGAGTTCGCCTCCGGACAGGGCACCCAGATCTTCGACC
>NZ_JBOGDD010000316.1:0-7586 GCF_050701675.1 Mycobacterium sp.
GTGCCTGAACAGGTGACGATCGTGGACGCGTTGCCGAAGAACGATGCGGGCAAGGTACTCAAACACGAGATCCGCGCGAGGATCGCGAAAGCTGGTGAGTGAGATGCAGGTAGCCATCGTCACGGGAGCGAGTAGCGGGATCGGCTTCGGCACCGCCGTGAAGCTGGCCGAGTCCGACATCGCGGTCCTCGGCACCGGTCGCGACGAGACCAGGCTCTCGGAGCTGGCCGCCGCGATCGAAGACCACGACCTGCTGCAGACACTCGCCGTCGACCTCACCGCCGACGACGGCCCCCGCCGCATCGTCGACGCCGCGGTGGACCGATGGGGTCACGTCGACTTCCTGATCAACAACGCGGGCGTGGGCAGCCCGAAACCGTTGCACGAGACCGACGACGAGTCCCTGGACTACTTCCTGGGTGTGATGCTACGGGCCCCGTTCCGGCTGGCGCGTGACGTCATCCCGCACATGGGTCCAGGGTCGGCGATCATCAACGTCACGTCCACGTTCGCCGTCGTCGGCGGTCTTCGCGGCGGGGCGTACTCCGCAGCCAAGGGCGGGCTCACCGCACTGACCACTCACATCGCCTGCCAGTACGGGGCGACGGGAATCCGCTGCAACGCCGTGGCTCCCGGTGTCACACAGACGCCCATGGTCGCACAGCGCCTCGAGGACCAGCGCTTTCGCAAGATCAACACCGAGATGACGCCACACCAGCGGTTGGGCACCATCGACGACATCGCGAGCACCGTGGCGTTCCTGTGTTCCCCCGGTGGGAGTTTCATCAACGGTCAGACCATCGTCGTCGACGGTGGCTGGAGTTCCACCAAGTACCTGTCCGACTTCGCCCTGTCGTCGGAGTGGGTGCCCCGTTGAACATGTTCGCCACGCTGGATCAGACCGCCGCGCGCCACGGCGTCCGCGGCGCGGTGTACCTCGGCGAACGCCAAGTCCATACCTGGAGTGAGTTGCGGGACAGGGCATTGCGGCTCGCCGCCTCCATTCGCGAGAGCTCCGGGTCCGGGGCACGCGTCGCGGTCGCCAGCGAGAACCGACCCGAGATCGTCGAGCTGATGTTCGCGATCTGGGCGGCCGAATGCGTCTTCGTCCCGATCAACTACAAACTCCATCCCAGAGAGATGCTGCAGATTCTCGAGGATTCCGGCGCATCGTCGGTGTTCGCCTCAGCGAAGATCGCCGCGGGACTGGCGCCGCTGACCGAGGTGCCGATTGAGACGCTGGACTCCAGCGGTTACCGGACACGTTTCACCGCACCGCCGTTGGAGCCGCCGCGGCACACCGACCCCGCCGCGCTGGCCTGGCTCTTCTACACCAGCGGCACGACGGGACGCTCGAAGGGAGCAATGCTCTCGCACCGCAACCTGATGGCGATGACGGTGTCGCACCTCGCCGACTTCGACAGCCCCGATGAGAACTGCAGCCTGGTGCATGGCGCACCGATGTCCCACGGCTCCGGCCTGTACGTGGCTCCGTACGTGTTGCGCGGCGCCCGCCAGGTGATTCCGGAGTCGGCCGCCTTCGAACCAGAGGAATTCCTCGACCTGTGCGAGCGCCATCCGGGCTGCAGCGCATTCCTCGCCCCGACGATGGTGCAGCGCCTGGTGACCACCGGTCGCGAACGTCCGCGCAACCTGCGCACCGTCGTCTACGGCGGCGGGCCCATGTACGTGGACAGCATGAAGAAGGCCCTCGCCGCGTTCGGCCCGATCTTCGTCCAGCTCTATGGGCAGGGCGAGGCTCCGATGACGATTACCGGACTGCGGCGCGCCGATCACCTCGACGCCGACGATCCGACCCTGGGGTCGGTCGGCTACGCCAGGTCAGGCGTGGACGTCGCCGTCCTGCGCGACGACGGAACCCCAGCCGCCATCGACGAGATCGGTGAGATCGCCTGCCGCGGTGACGTCGTCATGTCCGGCTACTGGAACAACCCTGACGCCACAGCTGCGACTCTCAAGGACGGCTGGTTGCTCACCGGCGACATGGGCTGCTTCGACGAGCGCGGCTACCTCACCCTGCGCGACCGCTCCAAGGACGTCGTCATCAGCGGCGGAAGCAATGTCTACCCACGGGAGGTCGAGGAGGTGCTGCTCGAACACCCCGACGTCGCCGAGGCATGCGTGGTGGGGGCGCCCGACGCGGACTGGGGTGAGGTCGTCGTCGCGTTCATCGTGGGCAGCGCAGCCGAATCCGATCTCGACGCACACCTGCTCGAGCGCATCGCCCGCTTCAAACGGCCCAAGCGCTACCTTTACGTCGACGAACTACCGAAGAACAGCTACGGCAAGGTGCTCAAACGCGAACTGCGCGAGAGGCTGGCCGACCAGCGCGCCGACACCGTGCGGTAGACAGGATCCATGCAGATCGAGGGCAAAGTCGCCGTGGTCACGGGTGCGGGTTCGGGCATCGGACGGGAATTGGCTATCGCGCTTGGCGCCGCTGGTGCCTCAGTGGTGGCGGGTGATCTCGATGGGGCGGCCGCCCAGGAAACCGCCGCGCGCATCAGGACTACCGGTTCCTCCGCCGTCGGAGTGACTGCCGACGCCGCCTCGATCGACGGCATCGCGGCGCTGATCGATTCGGCACGCACCGAATTTGGGCCCGTCGACGTGTTCGTCGCCAACGCGGGGATCATCGGTGCACCCGGCCTGGGCGACGAGACCGACTGGGACGCCATCATCGACGTGAATCTGCGCGCGCACGTGCGGGCCGCGAAGGCGCTGGTGCCCGAATGGCTGCAGCGCGGCGGGGGCTACTTCGTCAGTGTCGCGTCGGCAGCGGGGTTGCTCACCCAGATCGGCGCAGCCGGCTACTCCGTCACCAAGCACGCCGCCGTCGGCTTCGCCGAGTGGCTGTCGATCACCTACGGCGGCAACGGAATCGGTGTCTCGTGCGTCTGCCCGATGGGCGTCGACACACCTCTGTTGAATGGAATCCTCTCGTCGTCGGACCCGGCCGCCAGGATCGCGGGGGCGGCGGTGGCCAGCGCGGGTGAGGTGATGGGGCCGGACCGGGTGGCCGCGTTGACCGTCGAAGCGGTCCGCGACGGCCGGTTCCTGGTGCTGCCGCACCCCGCCGTGCTCGACATGTACCGCCAGAAGGGGTCGGACTACGAGCGCTGGATCGCGGGCATGCGCCGCTATCAGGGCACGCTCGGCTGAATTACACCCCTCATGCTGAGGGTTCCTATACGGCCTCTTTGCAAACCGGGGGTGCTGAGCAAAGGAGTACGGATTTGGTTGAGTTGGAGCAGGCGGTGCGTGCTCGTCGATCGATCCGGCCTTGAGCCATGAACTCCCCCCCGTCGTCGGATTCCTCGCCGCGTTCGCACTGATCGCGGCGATCGGCGCGCAGAACACCTTCGTCCTGCGCCATGTCATCCGTCGCGAGCACGTGCCGCCGGTGATCGCCATGTGCACGTTGTCCGAACCAGGCTTCCATCCCGAGTCGTCCGGCCGCCCATGGAACCGTAATGGCACGCGTGCTGCGCATCCCGGCTTAGATCTGGCCTGGATCCGCGGCCGCATCCGGTCTCTCTTCCGCTGCCGACCTCTCCGGCACGATCGAGCATCAATTGGTTCCGATCGCGAGCGCACATGGACGGGTCGGCACCAGCATCGGCTTTCGCAGGTCGGCAACTTTCGCCCTCGATCAGCAGTCTGCCTTGTACTCGTACTGGTCGGCCTTCGCCAGATCGTCGGACTTGATCACGATCAGGTCGGTTGTCTGTGTGCGTTCGACCGTTCCGCCGTCGATGAGGGTGGCGAGTGTCGTCATCGCAACCTCGCCTTCCTGCTTGGGGTTCTGTGCGATGAGGGCTTGAATCGCGCCGTTTTTCAATGCGTTGACCTCGGCGGTTGCCGCGTCGTAGGCGATCACCTTGACGCGGCCGACGGCATTGGCCTGCTGTAGGCCTGTGACCGCACCGACGGCGCCCTGGTCGTTGGTGGAGAAGATAGCTGCGAGGTCGGGGTGCGCCGCCAGGGTTGCGGTGACGATCTGGGCTGCTTTCTGCGGATCGTCGGATTGGTACTGCGCGCCGAGGTATTCGATGCCGGGATATTCTGCGAGCTTTCTTTCGAAGCCCTGGGTGCGCTGATCTTGGGCGGTCGAGCCGGGGGGTTGGGTGATGACCAGGACCTTGCCTTTGCCGCCGGTCAGTTTGCTGATCTCGTCGGCAGCCATGGCGCCGCCTGCGAGGTTGTCGGTGACGACTTGGCCGGAGGCGATGCTGTCATCGGCGAGTGTCTGATCGACCGTGATGAGTTTGGTTCCGCCGCTCGTCAGTTGGCGAAGCTGCGGTAGCAGTGCCTGCGCATCGGTGGGGACGACTGCTGCTCCGGCGGGGTTCTTCGCCGTCACGGCGTTGAGGACGGGCACTTGAGCATCTGCTGCGAAAGCATTGCCGGAAGAGACGTCTAGGTTCAAGCCCAATTCTTCGGCTTTGGCCTGAGCGCCGCAGGCGAGGGCCTCGTAGAGCGGGCTGCCCGAGACACCGAGGACCAGGGCAACGTTCTTGTTGTCAGGAGTGTCCTGCTGGGCACCTGGTGTCGAGCCCGTCGAACAGGCGGTGAGGGCGAGGATTCCGATTCCGGCGACGGTGACGGTGACGGTGGCTGATCTCTTCATGGTAGTGCTCCTTCGGAATGAGGGGGTGTCAACTGAGGTTTCGGTTGCGGCGTTTGAGTTGGTCGACGTACACGGCGAGGATCAGGACCGCTCCCATCGCGACGGTCTGCCAGAACGGAGGGATGCCGAGAATGACGAAACCGTTGAGTAGGACGATTGGGATGAAGACGCCGATGACGGTGCCCAGGATCGAGCCGATGCCACCGAACAGACTGGTGCCACCGAGGACGACGGCGGAGATCGTCGCAAGGTTGTCGGCTGTGTGTCCGCCGATCGTGGTCGTGGAAAACCTTGCGACGGACATCATTCCGGCCAGACCCGCCAATGCTCCGGAAATCACGTAAACCTTGATGATCTGCGCGCGCAGGGGAACCCCAGAGCGGCGAGCGGCTTCTGAACTGGATCCTACGGCGTAGGTCCAGGTACCGAATCGCGTCAGGGCCAGCACGATACCTGCGATCAGGGCGACGACGACGGCGATGATGACCAGTACCGGGATACCTGCCACCGCGCCTGTGCCGATGTGGGTGATGAGTAGTTCGGGAACGGCGCGGACATCTTGGCCATTGGTGATGATCTGCGCCGCGCCGAGTGCGATACCCATCGTTCCGAGAGTCACGATCAGGGCTGGAATTCGAGCACGTGCGATCAGAAACCCGTTGATCAGACCAAAGACCATGCCTGCAGCCACCGAGGCGAGGAGCCCGATGGCGATCACACCCCAGCCGCCGTTCGTGGTTCCGTAGGTTGACCCGCCGGCACCCGACAGCGCGAGCATCACCTTCGCTCCTACGACCGAGGAGAACACGAGTACCGATCCGACCGACAGATCGATGCCCGCGGTGATGATCACGTAGGTCTGTCCTACCGCGAGTACCAGCAGCACAGCGGCGTCGATCGCGAGCGTCGAGATGTTGTACGACGTCGAGAATTGGCTGGGGCGCAGGATGGCGAACACCGCAACCAGTACGATCAAGAACAGGAAAACCCAACTGCTGCCCAGCTTTCGGGCGAGCTTCTGTTGAATTGTCTGTGTTTGCGTATCCGGCACCACTACTTCGGTCTCGGAATCGAGGGTAGTCATGGTGCCTCCTGCTGGGTGACGATTCCGGTGGTCATTGCGGTGACCAGCTTCTGGACTGTCGCTTCGCCGCGAGTGAATGTCGCGACCGTGGTGCCCAGCCGCAGGACTTCGATCCGGTCCGACACCTCGACGACATGTGTCATGTTGTGCGTGATGAGGACTACTCCGAGTCCCTGGTCCGCAACCTGCCGGACAAGCCTTAGGACGCGATCGGTCTGGACAACACCGAGGGCGGCCGTGGGTTCGTCGAGAAAAATGACCTTGTTCGCCCACCTCGCCGCTCGAGCGATGGCCACCGACTGACGCTGACCGCCGGAGAGTGATCCGACCGAGACCGTCGGAGACCGCAGCGTGATTCCCAGTTTCGAGAACTGTTCTGCTGCATCGCGCTTCATCGCTGTGCGATCGAGTATGCCGATCTTCCCGAGGATCCCCGGCCGAAGTATCTCCCGCCCCAGGTACATGTTCGCGGTAGCGTCGAGGTCCGGAGCGAGCGCGAGGTCCTGGAAAACCGTGGCGATCCCCTTCTCTTGAGCCGCGGCGGGATTGGGTAGCTGGACCGTTGTACCGCCGACAGTGATCGTTCCCGACGTGGGAGTCTCGGCTCCGGAGAGAATCTTTACCAGTGTCGACTTGCCGGCCCCGTTGTCTCCGACGAGCGAGCACACCTGACCCGGGTATACGGTGATGTCCGCATTGGCCAGAGCGGTGACCGACCCGTACTTCTTGGTGATCCCGCGAGCGGTGAGTAGGGGTTCGCTCATGTCGAGGCCTTGGTGCCGACGCTGTTGGCGAACACGAACCAGCGGCCGTATTCCGCCGCGACCTTCTCGCCCCAGTAATCGTATGCGGCGGCGTAGTTCTCGAAGTTCCACACCTCGACCGTCGAGTACGCGGACTGCCCGCGGACGGTGTGTGCCCCTGAGGATGTCGCACCGGTGGCTATTGCGGAAGCGTCTATTGACTTCCAACGCTCGACGTACTCCATCCTGGTGTCGGCATCGAGTTCGTACCAGCTGCTCCGGGGACGTGCGTGGTGGATCCAAATGGTGTTGTTCGTGCTCATCGGTTGACTCCCAAGATGTCGGACAGAGCGTGCTTGCGCCCGATGTAGTGTTGCGAGGTAGTGAATTTGAAGTCGGCGACGTTCTCGTGCATCCCCATCGCATGATCGAGTAGGTGTAGGTCGGGCACTTCCCAGATACCAAGGTGATGCCATGAGCTAGTGGGGTCCAGTCGGTGCCTGCCGGCGATGCTGATACCGGATCCGACGTCGGAGGAGAATGCCTCGTCACATTCAATGTCGTATTCGGCGCGTTCGGGCGGTGTGGCGGCCTGCCAGGCGTCATTCCACTCCCACAGTGCGAAAAACGCCCAACGCGGATTCGGGTTGCGTCCGATGGTGCTGTGAACCGGTGTGAACTCCCGGCGGCCGACGATCCAGTTCGTCTCGAACAGCTCGTTCCAACCGGCGGCTTCGAGGTCGTCGATACCTAGGTGCGCCTGCTCGAGGCCGGGCGCCTCGAATGCGCCGACGATGTCGACGTCATGGGCGAAGCCTGCCTGGTACACGGTGACGTCATCTGAAGCAGTGAACATCTCTGCGACCGAGGTGCGCCAGCCGGCCTCTTTCAGCGCCAGGACCTGCTGCCAGATCCGTTGCCGTCGAGCGTCGTCGAGACGATGAGGACGGATCCGCGCAGTGAAGAACGTGACGGCCCACCCCTCGGTGTCGAGTCCGAAGACGTCCGTTTCGGCGCTGACTTCGAGGCTCACGATCGGGCCTGCCTGAACGAGTCAGCGGCAGCCATCAGCTTCTCGACCCGCGCCTGGTCGACGGCGTTCCACCAC
>NZ_JBOGDD010000317.1:0-3929 GCF_050701675.1 Mycobacterium sp.
GCGCGCCGGGGCGGACCCCCGGTTTGTCGACGACGGTGTAGCCGAACGGCCAGAGGGCGTACATGCCGATGCGGAACGCGGCGAAGCCGAACGGGATGGTGACGATGAGGATGAAGCACAGAATGCCGGCCAGGAAGTACCCGAGTGCCAGCCACAAGCCGCCGAAGATCAACCAGACGACGTTCAGAATCAGGCGCATGTCTCCTCCAGCGTTGCTTCCCAGCCTACCGACCGCGAGGCGGTCGGGGTTCAACGCAGGTGCTGGCAGTGGATGCGTCCGAGTAGGATCATCGCATTCGCGTCCTGCGTTGGCGGGACGCGTTCACTTTGTGACGTGACAGAAGACGATGAGCGAGACGAGCGGGTGAGATCCAGTGCCTACCGGCAAGGTTAAGTGGTACAGCGCCGAGAAGGGCTTCGGCTTCGTGTCCCAGGAGGAAGGCGAGGACGTCTACGTCGGATCGTCGGCGCTGCCATCCGGGGTCGAGGAGCTCAAGGCGGGACAGAAGGTCGAGTTCGGCATCGCGGCGGGCCGCCGAGGTCCGCAGGCGTTGAGCCTCAAGGTGATCGAACCGCCTCCGAGCGTCGTTCGGACTCGTCGCGAAGCCTCGACCGTCGAGCACAAGCACACGCCCGACGAGTTGCACGGCATGGTCGAGGACATGATCACCCTGCTCGAGGGCGCCGTGCAGCCGGAGCTGCGCAAGGGTCGCTACCCCGACCGGAAGACCGCTCGCCGGATCTCCGAGGTGGTCAAGGCGGTTGCGCAGGAGCTCGACGCCTAGCCACACTTGTGGACGTGGCCTCCTACGTCGCCCAGACGGGCGAGTTCAACCGCGACACCAAGTACATCGAGACCCGCATCACGGCTGATGGCCGCGACGGCTACCCGGTGCAGCAGGGGCGCTACCGACTGGTCGTGGCCCGCGCCTGCCCGTGGGCCAACAGAGCCATCATCGTCCGCCGGCTCTTGGGTCTGGAAGACGTTTTGTCCATTGGCTTTTGCGGCCCAACGCACGACGAGCGCAGCTGGACGTTCGACCTCGACCCCGGCGGCGTCGACCCGGTGCTGGGGATTCCGCGCCTGCAGGACGCGTACTTCAAGCGGTTCCCGGACTACCCGAAGGGCATCACGGTCCCCGCGCTCGTCGACGTGCCGACGGGCGAGGTCGTCACCAACGACTTCGCCCAGATGACGCTGGACCTCTCGACCGAGTGGGCGGACTACCACCGCCCAGGCGCACCGCAGCTCTATCCAGAACCGCTGCGCGACGAGATCGACGAGGTGGCCAAGCGCGTTTACACCGAGGTCAACAATGGCGTGTACCGCTGTGGGTTCGCCGGCTCCCAGTCCGCCTACGAGGCGTCCTACGACAGGCTGTTCACGGCATTGGACTGGCTGTCGGAACGGCTTGCCGGCCAACGGTTCCTGGTGGGCGACACGATCACGGAGGCCGATGTCCGGCTGTTCACCACGCTGGCCCGGTTCGATCCCGTCTACCACGGTCACTTCAAGTGCAACCGGCAGAAGCTCGACGAGATGCCGGTGCTCTGGGCCTACGCGCGCGACCTGTTCCAGACGCCGGGGTTCGGTGACACCGTCGACTTCGTGCAGATCAAGAAGCACTACTACGTGGTGCACGCCGACATCAACCCAACGCAGATCGTGCCGAAGGGCCCGGAGCTGTCGAACTGGCTCACCCCGCACGGCCGGGAGGCCTTGGGTGGCAGGCCGTTCGGCGACGGCACGCCGCCTGGGCCGACGCCCGATGAGGAGCGGGTGCCGACGGACCACTCGGCGGGCTAGGACCAGACGGTCGCCACCGACCATTCCGCATGCGGCCACGGAAACTCGTTGCCATTCTCGTCGCGGACCAGCGTGGGCAACTGCACCGCGATGCCGGTCAACCGGCCACGGCGCGGGTCGACGGTCGGGACGGTGACGGCGAGCTTCGTGTCGGGCCGGAACTCGTCGACTTCTGCGTCGCCGCCATCCTCGTAGGCGCGGATGAGTACCCACGGTGCCCTCGCGATCGACGGTGGCACCGACAACTGCACCGGATCCCGTGAGCTGACCACCAGTTGGCCGACCGTCTCGGGGACGTCGCACGTGGTGATCTGATAGACGTCGCAGTACCGGTAGGGGCCGATCCTGATGAGCTGGCCGTGGGTGTAGGCGCTGATCTCGGGATGTTCCGGCGCGGGTGTTCGGCTCAATTCCCAGACGAGCGCGCCAGTGCCAAGCGACGCGAGGATCGCCACGGCCGCGAGGATGGCGATGACGCGCTTCACTTCCGGACCGCCGCTGCCGTCGCCGTGCCGCGGCTCTCCTGCTCGGCGAACACCGGCCGGTTTCCGCCGAGCCCAGGGATCAGCGAGTCGCCGCCGTTGCTCACCAACGTCTGCGCCAACCCGAGGATGAGCACCGCGCTGATGGCGGTGAAGCCCACCCACAGGTCGGTGTAGATCAACACGCCCGTCGCACCGCCTGCGACCCAGGCCAGCTGCAGAAGCGACTCGGACCGCCCGAACGCCGAGGCGCGGGACTCCTCGGGCAGGTCGTCCTGCATCGAGGCGTCCAGCGACGCCTTCGCGACCGCGCTGGCGCCCGAGGTGATCAGCGTGGCGAACGCGGCCACGTACAGATTGCCGAGGACTGCGGTGGCCAGCGCCACCACCGTGACCGCGGTGGCGGCGCGCACCACGAGCCTGGCCGGATGCCCGAGCTGCAGGCGTGCGGCGGTGAAGTTGCCGACGAAGTTGCCGATACCCGCGGCGGCGCCGATCAGACCGAGGATGCGCAGCTGTTCCCAACCGCTGGCGTCGTGTGACTTGGCGACGAAGGCCGGATAGAGGAACAGGAAGCCGACCATGACCTTGATGGTGCAGTTACCCCACAACGACGTGATGATGTTGCGTCCCAAGGGTTGTCGGGTCTTGTTGCTCGTAGTCGGGTCGGGCAGGCGGTGGAACTTCTCGGTGGGTCCGTGGTAGCTCAGGGTGGTCGGCACCTCACCCTCGGTGACCTCCACCCACTTGGGAATGCGCATCGACAGGAACGCTCCAACGACCGTCACGGTGACGCAGACGTACAACGCGCCCGGCAGGTGGAAGAGACCGAACAGGTACTCCACCCCGGCGGCGGCGGCGCCGCCGGCGATGGTGCCGCCGAGCAGGCCGAACATGGTGAGGCGCGAATTCACCCTGACGAGGTCGATGGTCGGTGGCAGTACGCGGGGCGTGACGGCGCTGCGCAGCACGCTGAACGACTTCGACAGCACCATCATCCCCAGCGCGCAGGGGTAGAGCACCCATGGCGGGAAGCTGCCGGTGGCCGCGTCGTAGTTCGCGATGAGGACCACCGCCAGCACGGTGCGCACCACGAACGACGCGGCGAGCGCGACGCGGCGGCCGTGTTGCAGGCGGTCGATCGCCGGGCCGATCAGCGGAGCGATGACGGCGAACGGGGCAATGGTGATGAGCAGGTACAGGGCGACCTTGCTCTTGCTCTCACCCGACGCGGCCGCGAAGAACAGCGTGTTGGCCAGTGCGACGGCCATCGCGGAGTCGGCCGCGAAGTTCGCCATCACGGGGTAGGTCAGCGCCGTCAGTCCCGACTTGTCGGCGCCGTCGGCGGTGGCAGCCCGCTGGAACAGCCCGTACATCTTCGAGCCCATTTCACGGCCGCGCCCCGTGGCACCCTTCGGACGGCCTGCGGACTGCCCGACGCCACCTGGGTGGAACGCGTCGCGAGGGTCGGTGCGACCGCTGGAACCCGCCGGCTGATCGATCGGGGGCAGCCATCGATTGGCGCTCGACGGTTGCGTCCCACTGCGTGGCTGGGACGGGTCGCTGGGGTAGTTCGCCATACCGGGATGCTCGCCGCGATGAGCTCCCGGCGGGCGCGGCGGATGGTAGCGACGATCGCC
>NZ_JBOGDD010000318.1:0-6330 GCF_050701675.1 Mycobacterium sp.
CCATCGGGGACTTCATCGTCCCCACCATCGCCGCGGCCGCGACCGCGGCGGGGCGGCCCGCGCCGAGGATCATCGCCGCGGTTCCGGTGGTGGTGTCCGACGACCTCGACGCCGCCAGAGATCTTGCGGTGGAGGAACTGAAGTTCTACGAGACCATCCCGTCGTACGCGAAGGTGATCGCGCGCGAGGGCGCCGACCGGGCCGCCGACATCGCGGCGGTCGGTCCGGCCGAGGCCGTGCGCAAGCAGTTGCAGCGGTACCGCGACGCGGGGGCCACCGACCTGGTCCTCAGCCAACTGCGATCGGACCCCGCTGACCCGGAACGTCTTTGGGAGGTTGCCGCCTCGATTTGACGTCGGTCGGCCCACATCGGCTCGGCGGCCGTGTTTGGATGACACGGTGGCCGATCCGAGCAACGTCGAAGAACAGCCACCTGCGATCACCGCGCGGGCGATCACCATGGCCGGGCCGTGGGGGCCCGTCTACGGTCCGGTCGACCTGGAGATCCCGCGCGGCGGCGTCACGGTTCTCCTCGGACCCGCAGGTTCCGGACGCACCGCGCTGTTGATGACGCTCGCGGGGCGGATGAAACCGCTGCGCGGTTCGCTCGACGTGCTGGGGTGCACGCGCGCGCCCGCGATCTTCGGACAGTGCGCGCTGGCCGGGATCGAGGACGTCGACGGCGTGTATGAGTCGGTCACCGTCCGAGACGTGCTCACCGAGCAATTGCGGTGGGACGCCGCGTGGTACCGGCTGGTCCGGCGAGCAGGCGGCGATGATCTGGTCCGGATCTGCGGTGCCGTGTTCGGCCCGCGTCCGCTGCCGGAGTTGGGCACCTACGTCGACCAACTCACCGAACTCGACGCCATGCTGTTGAGGGTCGCGCTCGCCAACACCGCCTCGCCGCCGGTGTTGGTGGTCGGCAGCCTCGATCAGGTGGACGACGACGGTGACCGGGCGGAGTTGGTGCGCAGGCTCGTCGCGCTCGGTGAGCAACAGACCATCGTCACCGCATCGGCCAACCCCGTCGCCGACGGTCTTGGCGTGCGAGCGCAGTTCCCGGTCGCCAACCTCAGCCTCGCCGAGACCTCAACCCGCGATCAGAAGGGTATGGACTGACCATGCTTGCCGGAATGTCGCTGGGCACCGACCTCAAACGCTATTCCCGCGGCACCATGCCCCGGGTCGCGCTAGTCACGATCATCCTGCTGCCGTTGCTGTACGGGGCGATGTACCTCTGGGCGTTCTGGAATCCGTTCGCCGCCGTCGACAAGGTCCCCGTCGCGCTGGTGAACGAGGACGGCGGCGCGATCGCTCAGGGCCAGGAACTGCGGGCAGGCGATGAGGTGGCTGGCGCCCTGCTGAAGTCCGGTCAGCTCGATCTGCACCCGCAATCCGCGGAGAGCGCCGCGAAAGGCGTTGCGGACGGGACGTATTACTTCTCCATCACCCTGCCCCACGACTTCAGCGAGGCCATCGCGTCCACGGCGACGGATACACCGCACCAGGCGCAGATCCAGTTCGACTTCAACGACGCGAACAACTACCTGGCGTCGATCATCGGGCAGAACGCGTCGCGGGAGATTCTCAATCAGGTGAGCTCCCGGGTCGGCGAGCAGGTGGTCGGCAAGGTGCTGATCGGGCTCACGGACGCAGGCGCGGGCATCAAGAAGGCGGCCGACGGGGCCGATCAGCTCTCGGCCGGGCTGACGACCGCCGACGATGGCGCCCACCAACTGGCGGGCGGCACCCACACCCTGGCCGATGGCCTGGTGGCGGCGCACACCGGATCGGCCGCGCTCGCAGCGGGCGCGCACCAGCTGTCGACAGGCATCGGCGAGGCCACCGGGCCGCTCATCAACGTCCTGGACAGAGTCCAGGGACTGAACCTGAATCCGGATGACGTCGCCGCCGTTGCGACCAGGCTGAGCGGCGGGATCAAGACAGCCACCGACCGGATCGCAGCACTGAACGTGGACCAGCAACTGGCGTCGGACATCGTGGACAGGGTGGTCGGCGGGCTGCAGACCAACCCCGACCCGTCGGTGCGCGAGCTCGGCGAGGCGCTCGGCGGAGCCCAACGACTGCTGAACGCCCAGGGCATCGATCCGACGACCGACGCCGGGCTCAACCGGCTCCGCGACAGCGCGCAGCAACTCGAGACGGAGTTCGGGGATCCGAACAGCCCGATGCGGAAGTTCATCACACAGGCGTTGAACGGTGAGCTGAAGTCTGACGTGGTCAAGCTGCGCGACGGTGCAGCCCAACTCGACAGTGGCGCTGGGAAGCTCAACGTCGGGTTGGTCAAGCTGGCCGACGGTGGTCGCCAGCTGGCCACCGGCGCCGACAAACTCGCGGCAGGCACCGAGAAGCTGAGCGACGGTTCGCGACAACTGTCCGACGGACTCGACAAGGGCGCCGCGCAGGTCCCGTCGTGGAATGACCAGCAGCGCAACGCCGTTGCTCGAAACGTCGCGAGCCCCGTCGGCGTCCAGCAGAACTACGCCAACCAGGCGTCGACATTCGGTACGGGATTCGCGCCGTTCTTCCTGCCGCTCGCGCTCTTCATCGGCACGCTGATCATCTGGATGCTGCTGACCCCTCTGCAGGCCAGGCCGATCGTCGGTGGGCTCGGCGCGCTGCGGGTGGTGCTTGCGTCCTACTGGCCCGCGTTGACCGTCGCGGCCTGTCAGGTGCTGGTGATGTACGTCGTCGTGCACTTCGGGGTGGGTCTGCACGCCAAGTACGTGTTCGGCACCGTCGCGTTCCTGCTCCTGGTGGCTGCGACCTTCCTGGCCATGATCCAGGCGTTCAACGCGATCTTCGGGGTCGCGGTCGGCCGGGTCGTGACGTTGGCGTTCCTGATGTTCCAGCTGGTGTCCTCCGGTGGCATCTATCCGGTGGAGACCACCGCGAAACCGTTCCAGATCATCCATCCGTTCGACCCGATGACGTACGCCGTCAACGGTTTACGCGAGCTGACGGTCGGCGGCATCGAATCGAGGCTGTGGGTGGCGATAGCCGTCCTGTGCGGCGTCCTGGCGGCGTCGCTGGCGGCGAGTTCGTGGGCCGCCAGACGCAATCGGCAATACACCATGGAACGGCTGCACCCGCCGATCGAAGTGTGATTATCTCCTGAGCACCTGAAGCCGCTTGATGGCCTCTTCCATGGTGTCGTCACGCTTGCAGAATGCGAAGCGCACCAGGTGATTCCAGTCGCCGATGTGCGCGGAATCGGGATCGCAGAACGCTGACATCGGAATCGCCGCGACGCCTGCCCGCTCTGGCAGATCGGCACAGAACGTCGTGCTGTCGGCGTAACCGAGTGGGCGGGGGTCGGCGCACAGGAAGTAGGTGCCGAAGCTGTCCAGCACGTCGAAGCCGATGTCGGTGAGCGCACCCGACAGGCGATTCCGCTTGGCCTGGAACGAGTCCCGCAGCGCGGTCGCCCACGCGTCCTCGTCGTCGAGCGCCTCGGCGACGGCGGGCTGGAACGGCGCGCCGCCCACGTAGGTCAGATACTGCTTCGCCGCGCGAACCCCCGCGATGAGATCGGCTGGGCCGCACGCCCAGCCGATCTTCCACCCCGTGACGTTGAACATCTTCGCTGCGCTGGAGATGGTGATGGTCCGCTCGGCCATCCCCGGATAGCTCGCGAGCGGAAGATGCCGGTGCCCGTCGAACACGAGCTGTTCATACACCTCGTCGGTGATCACCAGCAGCTCGTGTTCCACGGCGAGTCGGGCGATGGCCGAGAGTTCCGCGTCCGTGGCGACCATGCCCGTCGGATTGTGTGGCGAGTTCACGATCAGCGCGCGGGTGCGGGGCGTGACGGCGGCGCGCAGTGCGTCGACGTCGATGGCGAAGCCCCGTCCGTCGGGGACGAGCGGCACCGCAACGCGGTGGCAACCCGCCATCGCGATGACGGGGGAGTAGGAGTCGTAGAACGGCTCGATCAAAAGGATTTCGGACCCCGGCTCCACCAGGCCGATGACCGATGCCGCGATGGCCTCGGTGGCGCCAGCGGTGACCAACACCTCGGTGTCGGGGTCGTAGTCGACGCCGTAGTGGCGCTTGCGCTGAGCCGCGATGGCCTGACGCAGCGGGGCGATACCGGGACCGGGTGGGTACTGGTTGACGCCGGCCGCGATGGCATTCTCCGCCGTCTTGAGCATCGCGGGCGGGCCGTCCTCGTCGGGAAAGCCCTGCCCGAGGTTCACCGCGCCGATGCGGGCCGCCAGCGCCGACATCTCGGCGAACACCGTGGTGGCATACGGCCGGAGCCGGGCGACCGGAGCCGGTCGGCGGGCGACATCGGAGTCCGTCATGGCAGTCGAGCCTAATGACTCGGCGGGAATGAACGTCGGGCCGTAGGCGCTGACTGCGGCGTGACCTTCAAATTCGACGACGACGCCACCCTGTTGAAGCCGGTTCGGATCGGTGACACGCTGGCGAGGAACCGGATGTTCATGGCGCCGCTGACCAGGTCGCGCGCCCATGCCGACGGCACGCCGTCCGATCTCGCGGCGCAGTACTACGCGCAGCGCGCCGGGGCGGGCATCATCATCACCGAGGCGACCGCGGTGTCGCAGGCGGCCAACGGCGCGTACGTGAACACGCCGGGTGTCTACACCGACCGTCATCAGGACAGGTGGGCCGAGATCGCCGAGGCGGTGCACGACGCCGGTGGCGCGATGTTCATGCAGCTGTGGCACGTGGGCCGGATGGCACATCCGGACATCAGCGGGACCGAATCGGTCGCCCCGTCCGCGGTGGCTGCCGAGATGCTCGCGCACACGCCTTCTGGCAAGAAGCCGCTGCCGGTGCCACGGGCGCTGGAAACCGACGAGCTGCCGGGGATCGTCGAACAGTTCCGGGTCGCCGCCAGACGCGCGGTGGACGCCGGAATGGACGGGGTCGAGATCCACGCCGCCAACGGATACCTGCTGCACCAGTTCCAGTCCGACGTTCTCAACCAGCGCTCGGACGCCTACGGCGGCTCGCCCGTCAACCGCGCCAGGCTCACGGCCGAGGTCGTGGAGGCGGTCGTCGCCGAGATCGGCGCGGGCCGAGTGGCGTTGCGCATCTCCCCGGGCAACGGCGCGGGGGACGTGCGCGAGGTGGACACCGTCGGCGTGTATGAATCGCTTCTCGACCGGATCGCGCCGCTGCGGATCGCCTATCTCCACGTTCTGATCGACCCCACCGTGGCCGCGTTCGGCGCCATCAGGGCGATCTGGTCCGGCGCCTTCGTCCTCAACACCGGCCGCGAAGTGGACACCGATTTCTGCCAGCTGGAGAGTTTCGCCGACTGGGGTGCGATCAGCGCGGCCGCCGTAGGCCGCGCCTTCCTCGCCAATCCCGATCTGATCGATCGGCTGATTCTCGGAGCCGAACTCAACGAGCCGGACGTCGCGACGTTCTATGCGCCGGGCCCTGTCGGCTACGTGGACTACCCGACGCTGATGGCGGTGGACGAGTCGCGCTCGGCCTGAACCGCGGGCATCCCCGATCAGCCGAACGACAGCAGCATTACCACCAGGATGATCGCCAGGCAGATCGTGGCCGCGCCGATCAGTCGGACCGCCGTCTGCGGGCTGCTTCCCATGCGGCGGGCCCGCGCGCGTCCGACCCCGAACGTCGCCACCGCGATCAGTAGCGACGCGAGCACGATCACCATCCGGCCCTCGGCCAGTGGCCCTTCGTGCCGCAAGAGCGCGACCGCACCGACGGCAAGGAAGCCGATGGCGGTTCGTTCCCAAGCCAATTGAGTGCGTTCAGCCTGCAGTCCGGGCCGACCGGTTGGCTCGGTCACTGGCCAGGGGGTGGGGCGACGAAGAGCAGCACCAGCAAGGCGATCGTCATGGCCAGCAGGGCGGCGCCGAAGAACACCGGCAACCTGCTGGACGGGAGGTCGGCGTTGCGTCGCATCGCGGTCTGGACCTGTTGCCAGCGTCGCACCGCCAGCGCGGCGAGCAGACCGCCGGAGAGCACGAGCAGCGCGCTGAGTGCGTGCCGCACACCGGTGATCCCGAACCTCGGCACCAGTTGGACCAGTGCGACGCCGCCCGCGATGAGCGCGAGAGCGGTGCGGATCCAGGCGAGGAAGGTGCGCTCGTTGGCGAGGGTGAAGCGGTAGTCGGGTTCGTGTTCGACGGGTTCCATCAACATCGTCCGTCGTCCAGGAGCGCGATCTGTGTCGGCGTGTGGGTTCCCGATTGTGTATTCACGGTTCCACTGTGGGCCAGTCGTCCGCGCAGCGCCAGTGCGCGTGCCGCGGTCCCTACCAACAGGTTGATTGAGGCCCCTGTTAGGCTGGTCGATCAGAGG
>NZ_JBOGDD010000319.1:0-4760 GCF_050701675.1 Mycobacterium sp.
CCAGGGGCGTCGAGGGCCGCCGAGATAGGTAGCGAACTTCGGGGACGGGACACTAGCTAGGAGCGACGGAAGCGGCGGGCGACCAAAGCGAACACGGCGAGGGCGATCAGCGGCGTGACGTCACCGGCGCCGGCACCGCCGCCGACGTTGGCGCAGCCTTCGCCCATCACCTGGAAGCCGCCGAAGGTGGAGGTCACGGTGGCCTGGGCCGTGCCCGTCACCGTCGGAGTCCGCGTCGCCGTGGGCGTGAAGGTGGGGGTCTCGGTCGGGGTGGCGCTGGGCGTCTCGGTCGGCGTCGCCGTCGGCGTCACGGTCGGCGTCTGGGTGGTCGTACCCGTGGCGGTGCCCGTGGCGGTGAACGTCGCGGTCGGCGTCGGCGGCGGGTTGCCGCTCAGCAGGATGGTCAGCGAGCCGTCGGGCTGATTGGTGGTGATGACGTCGTCGAGGCCGTCGTCGTCGAGGTCGGCGAGCAGGACCGCGCTGGCCGCGCTGCGCGTGCCGTAGCTGATCGGGCTCGGCGCGAAGGTACCGTCGCCGGCGCCGAGGAAGAAGCGGATCAGGCGCGCGCCGGCATCGGCCACGACCACGTCGAGATCGCCGTTGCGGTCGAGGTCGCTGAGGCCGAGCGAGGACGGACTGTCGCCGGCGCCGATGCGTTCGGTCTCCGAGAAACTGATGCCTGCCTCGGTGCGCCGTCCGGCAAAGACGATGAGCGCACCCGGGTCGGTGGTGACAAAGGCCAGATCGGGAACCGCATCGCCGTCGACACCCAGCTCGCCGGCCAGCGGGTCCGGTTCCGTCACCTGCATGTCGGTCGGAAAGCCGCCGATGTTGAAGGTGTACGCTTCGGCGAACTTGCCGGGCAGGGCCTGCAGGAAGATCCGCACCTGCCCGAGGATGTCGACCGCGGCGATATCGCGCTGACCGTCGCCGTCGAAGTCGGCGATGCGAACGGCCAGGACGCGATCGCTCCCCAGCGGCAGCGTCTCGGAGATCGCATACATGCCCGTCGCCTGCCCGAGCAGCACCAGGACGCTGTTGCCGCCGCCGGTTCCGTTGCCGACGATCAGGTCGGGCAAGCCGTCCCTGGTCAGATTGTCGACCGTCACGGTCAGCGGGCCGGTCAGCAGGGGCGATGTCGGCCCGCCGGTGAACGAGCCGGTGCCGTCGCCCAGCAGCAGCAGCGCGAGGTTGATCGGCGCCGTGGTGATGGTGACCAGATCGCGCGTGTTGTCGTCGTCGAACAGCGTCGTGGCCACCGCGAGCGGGCGGCTGACGATGGCCAGGTCCTGCGGCAGGGCGGTGATCGCCTCCGGGCAGGACCCGCGCCTGAGCAACGCAGCGTCGGTCAGCTCGACGACGAGTCGGGTGGCGTCGACCAGCACCAGATCGGGCTGCCCGTCGCCATTGAGGTCGCCGGTCGCGCCGCCGATCAGGCCGCCTTCGCTGGTGGCCAGAACGCTGCGTTCGACGTCGCAGCGCACATAAGGCGGCAGTTGCGCCGCGGCGGGGCGGCCAGCGCAGAGCAGCAGCGCCAGGCCGGCGAGCCAGCGGGCGCGCGCACTGTGTGCAGTTCGCTTGCGGCCGCGCCACGCCAGCCCGGCGAGCGCCAGGCCGATCGCGATGCCCTGCCAGGGCGGACCCGCCGGGTCGTCGCCGATCGCGCAGCCGTTGCCGCTGAGCTGGAAGCCGCCGGCCCTGGTGTTGGTCGGCGTCGGCGAAAGGCCGGGCGTGACGGTCGTCGTGGCGCTGGGGGTGAACGTCGCGCTGGATTCGGGCGTCGGCGACGCCGTGGGCGTGTCGGTCGGCGTCTGGGTGACCGTGCCGGTGGGAGTGTTCGTCGGCGTCACCGTTGGCGTCAAGCTCGGCAGTGGCGTCGGCGTCGGCGGGGGCACGCTGCTGAGCAGCACCGAGACGGTCCCGTCACCGTTGGCGGTGAGCACATCCTGCATGCCGTCGGCGTCGAAGGTGGTCACCGCCAGCGCGACCGGCCCACCGCGGACGAAGAACGGCAGCAACACGCCCTGCGGAAAGGCGCCTTCGCCGTCGCCCAGGGCGAACGACAGGACGCTCTGCGACTGGCGGCTGGCGACGACGCCATCGACGCGATTGTCGGCCGAGTTGAACCAGCCGACCCCGGCCGCCGAGGGCCCGGCGCCCTGCAACCCGAAGAAGCCGCCGCGATTGAAGGTGGTCCCGCTGGCGAACAGGAACGCTTCCGCGCGCGGCGACGATCCAGCCCGGGTGACCAACAGGTCGGCCCGCTGGTCGCCGTTGAGGAAGGCGCTGTTCAGCGCCACGATCGTATCGCCGGTCCCGAAGGTGGTCGAGCTGAAGATGGGCTTCCCGTTGGTGTCGTTGGTCGCGGTTTGCAGCAGTAGCACCACCGCGGTCCCACGGCCGGCGGCCAGGTCGACACGGCCATCGCGGTCGAAATCGGCCGCCGTCAAAGTATCGGCTCGGCCGGGGATGTCGCGGTTGACGATGTCGAAACCGCCGCCCGGGCGGCCGTACAGGAAGGTCAGGAACGTGGAACCGGCATTGGCGACCACCAGGTCGGTGCGGTTGTCACCGTTCAGATCGAGCCCGGCTCGGCGGCGCGGGTCGGTCGCATCGATGGGATAGTCGGCGGCGATGGCGGCGGGGGCATCGCCGACGTCGACCGGCGCCTGGGCGGTGAACTGTCCCTCACCATCGTTGTCCAGGACCACCACGTTGCCGCCGCTGGCGACGACCAGGTCGACGTCGCCATCGCGGTCGACGTCCACCGCCGCGATCGCTCCGGGGTTGGCGACGTCGATCGAGCTGAACGGCACGACCAGCGGCTCGGTCGCCATCGCCATCGCGCAGGTGCGCAGCGCTTGCTGGAACTGCGCTGTGTTGGCGATGATGTGCACGCGGTTGTTCGCCGTGTCGGTCACGGCGATGTCCGGGCTGCCGTCGCCGTCGAGCAGGCCATTGGCGATGCCGGCCAGCGAGCCGGCGACGAGCAGGTCGCATTTGCCGTAATTGGCGGTCGGGATCGGGGTCGGGGTCGCCGTCACGGTTGGCGTGCTGGTCACCGTCGCCGTGCTGGTCGGCCTGGTCGGCGTGATCGTGGCGCTGGGCTGCGGCGTGCCCGTGATCGTGCGCGTCTCGGTCGCGGGCGTGCCCACCGTCGGCGTGTCGCGCGGCTCATTTGAGACGTTGATCGCGACGCGCATCTGCGCCCCGTCCTGCCCGAGCACGATCAGGTCGGGGAGCGCGTCGCCGCCAAGACTGCCGGACGCCATCGCCACCGGCGAGACCACCGAGCCGCCAGTGAGGGAGGGCGAGAAAGGGTCGGCGAACTCCCCCAGGTTGTTGCCGATGTTGAGACTCAGGCCCGCCCCCTCGAAGCCGTGCATGATATCGAGGTCGCCGCCCTCGGCATTGTCGAAGTCGGCCACCGTCAGCGAGAGCGCTTTGAAGCTGGCGACGAACCCGCCGGTCTGGTAGCTGCCGTTGGAGCGACCGCGCAGCGTGATACCGAGGTTCTCGCCGAACTCGCCGAAGTTGATGACGGCCAGATCGTCGGTGTTGTCGTCGTTGAAGCGGCCAACGGCAAAATCCGTCGATCGCTCGCCTTCGCCCCCGACCGGGGTGTCGCGGGGATCCTCGAAGGTGCCGTCGCCGTTGCCGAAGATCGTGCTGACGAAGCCGCTGTCCCCGTCGAGGGTCGCGACGTCGAGGTTCGCATCACCATCGAAGTCACCGGCCACGATATCGATCAGATCGGTTTTATCGATCTCGACCAGGTCGGTCCCGCACGGCTCGAGCGTGCCATCGGCGTTGCAGAGGAACTGCACACCCTCGTCCAGGTTGAGGACGGCCACATCGGTGCCGCCCTGCTCGTCAAAATTGCCCAGCGCGAAGCCACCGACGGTACCGAAGTCGAGATCGGCATCGTCGAAGTCCTGCTCAGCGGGGTCGAACTGTCCGTCGCCCTTGCCGAGCAGAATGACGAGCTCGCCCAGATCCCCGCCGACGAGGATGTCCGGCTTGCCGTCGGGGCGCCCCTCGTCGGCCGATCCAAAGGGCGAGGAGATATCGGCCACGGCGACCGCCACGGGCGTGAAGCCGCCGCCGTCGCCGGGCGGGTAGACCAACCCGACCGTCGCCACCAGATCGAAGCTGCCGGTGCTGCCACCGCGGCCGAGGCGGACGTTGATTCGATCCTCGTCCTGCTCGACCGTGATCAGGTCGAGCATGCGGTCACCGTTCACGTCGGCGAGCACGAAGGAGTGCAGCCCCGGGTCAGCCCCGACGTTGACGGCCATCGGCGCAGAAACGCGAAATGGAACGTCGGTGATCGGCGATTCGCCGCCGCGACTCAGCGTTGCCAACCCAGCGACCAGCGCCAGGGCAATGAGGCCAACGCCGACGAGGGCGTGCAGCTCGGAGCGCCCGGCGATGTCACCGTGGCGCGCAGGGACGGGAGATCGGCGATTGCTTGTATCAGGCATGGTTTGGGCGCTTATGAGCGTGGGTCGCGGCACGCACGGCTGAGGACGCCGCGCCGGCCGGAACTATTCATGCGTTGTGGCCGCGGTGCGCACTTGCGGCTGCCGGAGCAACCACCCGCGCCACCGGGACATCATTCGTCGACCGCCAGAGAGTTCACGCGAGTTGTTTCACTCTCCGTGCGCGCCTTTTGTTTGTCAAATGACCGCGCCCGGCGCGGGATATGGAGTGCGGCCGCTTGCTGCCGCTTTGCATCAACCACCGCACCCCACTGTCAC